>NZ_JBHVPD010000098.1:0-41254 GCF_042887525.1 Kitasatospora sp. NPDC057936 | reverse complement strand
CGCCGCCACCGCGTCCTGTAATGGGGCGCGTTGCCGCCGGGCGTGGGAAGGGACCGATGCACGAGATGTCGATCGCCGCCGCCGTCGTCGAGCAGGTGGACGCGGCCGCGCGCGAACACGGCGCCCCCGGGGTGGCCCGGGTGCGGCTGCAGGTGGGCGAGCTGGCCGGCGTGGTGCCCGAGGCGCTCGACTTCTGCTTCGAACTCGCCTGCGCCGGAACGCTGGTGGCGGGCGCGGTACTGGACACCGAGGCCGTCGCGGCGCGGGCCCGCTGCACCCCCTGCGAGGTCGAGTGGGCCGTCGGCATGCCGCCGGACCTCGGCTGTCCGAGCTGCTCGGGCGGCGGCGTCGAGCTGCTGTGCGGGCGCGAGCTCCAGATCCTCGGCGTCGAGTGGGCCGAGCGCCCCGGCGTCCGGGCCGAACAGAAAGGCTGACGCCGATGTGCCAGACGGTCGACCTCCGCCAGGCGGTCCTCGCCCGCAACGACGACAGCGCCCGCGAGCTGCGCGCGGCGCTGAGCGCGCGCGGCACGGTCGTGGTGAACATGCTCTCCAGCCCGGGCAGCGGCAAGACCGCCCTGCTGGAAGCCGAGTTGGGGCTCGCGAAGGAGCGCGGCGTCGCCGTCGCCGCGCTCACCGCCGACCTCGCCACCGAGAACGACGCGCTGCGGCTGGCGCGTTCGGGCGCGCCGGTCAAGCAGGTGCTCACCGACGGGCTCTGCCACCTGGAGGCGCGGATGCTCGCCGGGCACCTCGACGGCTGGCTGCCGGCGGACTGCCGGCTGCTGTTCGTCGAGAACGTCGGCAACCTCGTCTGCCCCGCCTCCTACGACCTCGGCGAGTCGCTGCGGGTGGTGCTCGCCTCGGTGACCGAGGGCGAGGACAAGCCGCTCAAGTACCCGACCGCGTTCGGCCTCGCCAACCTCGTGCTGGTGACCAAGGCGGACCTCGCGGCGGCGGCGGAGTTCGACGAGGCCGCGTTCCTGGCGAACGTCCAGCGCGTCAACCCGGGTGTGGAGGTCGTGCACACCTCGGCCCGCACCGGGGACGGCGTCGGGGCGCTGCTGGACCGGGCACTGGGCGTGCTGGACGGGGCGGCGGTGCACCGGCCGGTGATGGCTTCGGGGCATTCGCACGGCGGGCACGTGCACGTGGTGCAGGAGACCCCGTGACCGCGCTCGACCGCGAGCGGCGGCGGGTCGCCGTCCGCGGGCTCGTGCAGGGCGTCGGCTTCCGGCCGTTCGTCTTCACGCTCGCCGGCGAGCTCGGGCTGGCCGGCAGCGTCACCAACACCGGCGAGGGCGTACTGGCCGAGGTCGAGGGCAGCCGCGAGGCCGTCGACGCCTTCTGTCGGCGGATCGCCAGCGACGCCCCACCGCTCGCCCAGGTGGCCTCCGTCGAGCACGCGGCGCTCGCCGCCACCGGCGCCACCGGCTTCACCATCGCCCCGTCCCGCGCCGACGGCCCCCGGGCCACCCTGATCCCGCCCGACGTCGCCGTGTGTGCCGACTGCCTGGCCGAACTCGCCGACCCCGCCGACCGCCGCCACCGCCACCCGTTCATCAGCTGCACCAACTGCGGCCCCCGGCACACCATCGTGACCGGCCTGCCGTACGACCGCGCCAACACCACCATGGCCGGCTTCCCCCTCTGTCCGGACTGCGCCCGCGAGTACGCCGACCCGGCCGACCGCCGCTTCCACGCGCAGCCCGTCGCCTGCCACGCCTGCGGGCCGTGGCTCGCACTCGCCGTGCCGGGACGGGCCGGGCGGACGGGCGAGGACGCGCTGGCGGAGGCCCGGCGGCTGCTGGCGGGCGGCGCGATCCTCGCCGTCAAGGGCATCGGCGGCTACCACCTCGCCTGCGACGCGCGGAACGCCGGAGCCGTCGCACTGCTGCGGCGGCGCAAGCGGCGCGGCGACAAGCCGTTCGCGCTGATGGCCCGTGACCTCGCCACCGTCGAGGGCCTGCTGCCCCTCCACCCCGTCGAGCGGGAGCTCCTCACCGGCCCGGTGCGGCCGATCGTCCTGCTGCGGGGCGCGGCGCCGGCCGGGCTCGAAGCGGTGGCCCCGGGCAGCCCCGACCTCGGCGTGATGCTCCCGTACACGCCGCTGCACCACCTGCTGCTCGCCGCGCCCGGGACCGACCTCCTGGTGATGACCAGCGCCAACCTCTCCGGCGAACCCATCGTCACCGACGACCGGCACGCGCTCGCCGCGCTCGCCCCGCTCGTCGACGGCTGGCTCACCCACGACCGCCCGATCCACGTGCCCTGCGAGGACTCCGTCGTGCGCGTGGTCGACGGCGAGCAACTGCCGCTGCGGCGCTCGCGCGGCTACGCGCCGCTCCCGCTCCCGCTGCCCGTGCCCGTCCGGCCGGCACTGGCCGTCGGCGGCGACCTCAAGAACACCTTCGCGCTCGCCCGCGACGGCTACGCCTGGCTCTCCGGCCACATCGGGGACATGGACGACCTCGCGACGCTGCGCGCCTTCGACCACGCGGTGGACCAGCTCGGCGTCGTCAGCGGCGTGCGGCCCGACCTGCTCGTCGCCGACCGCCACCCCGGCTACCGCTCGGTGCACCACGCCGAGCGGACCGCCGAGGGCCGGCCCGTCCGGCGGGTGCAGCACCACCACGCGCACGTGGCCGCGGTGATGGCCGAACACGGCCTGGACGGCCGCCGGCCGGTGCTCGGCGTCGCCTTCGACGGGACCGGGTACGGCGACGACGGCGCGATCTGGGGCGGCGAGGTGCTGCTCGCCGACTACGACGGCTACCGCCGCCTCGCCCACCTCGCGTACGTGCCGCTGCCGGGCGGGGACGCGGCGGTCGAGCGCCCGTACCGGACGGCGCTCGCGCACCTGCGCGCCGCCGGGCTGCCGTGGGCGGCGGGACTGCCGCCGGTCGAGGCCTGCCCGGAAGAGGAACTGCGGCTGCTGGAGCGGCAGTTGGACCGCGGACTGAACTGCGTGCCGACCTCCAGCATGGGCCGGCTCTTCGACGCGGTGTCCTCGCTCGCCGGCGTCTGCCACCGGGCCGGGTACGAGGCCCAGGCGGCCATCGAACTGGAGGCCGCGGCCGTCGGGCCTGGGGCGGACGGATTCGGGACGGTCGAGGGGTACGCCTTCGGGCTGTCGGAGCGGGCGGGCGGCTGGACCGCCGAAGCGGGGCCGGTGCTGGCAGCGGTGCTGGCGGACCTGGCCGCGGGCGCCCCGGCCGGGCTGATCGCCGCGCGCTTCCACGCCGGGGTGGCCTCGCTCGTCCGGCGGATCTGCGCGGCCGCCCGGGAGGAGTACGGGATTTCGACGGTGGCGCTGAGCGGTGGCGTCTTCGCCAACGCGCTGCTCTCCTCGGCCTGCGCGAGCGGCCTCGGGGAGGACGGCTTCACCGTGCTGCGGCACCGCCGGGTGCCGCCCAACGACGGAGGGCTGGCGCTCGGCCAGCTGATGGTGGCCGCCCGCTCGGCGGCCACCCGGGAGGAGTGAGGGCGCATGTGCCTGGCGGTGCCCGGCAGGGTGACGGAGATCGAGGAACGCGACGGGACCCGGATGGCGGTCATGGACTTCGGCGGAGTGGTCAAGGACGTGTGCCTTGAGTACCTGCCCGACCTGGCGGTGGGGGAGTACGCGATCGTCCACGTGGGCTTCGCGCTCCAGCGCCTGGACGAGGAGTCGGCCCGGCGGACCCTGGAGCTGTTCGAGGAACTCGGGCTGCTGCAGGAGGAGTTCGGCGACCCGTGGGAAGCGGCGCGGGCGGTGGAGGCAGTGGGGACGGACCGCGGGGCTGAGGAGGCCGGACGGTGAAGTACCTGGAGGAGTTCCGCAACCCCGAGCTCGCGGAGGGCCTGCTCGCCGACATCAGGGCGACGGTCACCCGGCCATGGGCGCTGATGGAGGTCTGCGGTGGCCAGACGCACAGCATCATCCGGCACGCCATCGACCAACTCCTGCCGGAGGAGGTCGAGTTGATCCACGGTCCGGGCTGCCCGGTGTGCGTCACCCCGCTGGAGGTGATCGACCGGGCGCTCGCGATCGCCGCCCGGCCCGAGGTGATCTTCTGCTCCTTCGGGGACATGCTGCGGGTGCCGGGGACGGACCGCGACCTGTTCCGCGTCCGCGGCGAGGGCGGCGACGTCCGGGTGGTGTACTCGCCGCTCGACGCGCTCAAGATCGCCCGGGAGAACCCGGACCGCGAGGTCGTCTTCTTCGGCATCGGCTTCGAGACCACCGCCCCGCCCAACGCCATGGCCGTCCACCTGGCAAGGAAGCAGGGCCTGCGCAACTTCAGCATGCTCGTCTCGCACGTCCGGGTGCCCCCGGCCATCGAGGCGATCATGGACTCGCCGGACTGCCGCGTCCAGGGCTTCCTCGCCGCCGGGCACGTGTGCAGCGTCATGGGCACCGACGAGTACCCGGCGCTCGCGGAGCGCCACCGGGTGCCGATCGTCGTCACCGGCTTCGAGCCCCTGGACATCCTGGAGGGCATCCGGCGCACCGTCCGCCAGCTGGAGCGCGGCGAACACGCCGTCGACAACGCCTACCCGCGAGCCGTCCGGCCCGAGGGCAACCCGGCGGCGCGCGCCATGCTGGAGGACGTCTTCGAGGTCGCCGACCGCGCCTGGCGCGGCATCGGCGTCATCCCGCTGAGCGGCTGGCGGCTGTCGCCGCGCTACCGCGACCACGACGCCGAGCACCGCTTCGACGTCGGCGGGATCACGACCTGCGAGCCCGCCGCGTGCCGCAGCGGCGAGGTGCTGCAGGGGCTGCTGAAGCCCCACCAGTGCGAGGCCTTCGGCACCGTCTGCACCCCGCGCACCCCGCTCGGCGCCACCATGGTCTCCAGCGAGGGCGCCTGTGCGGCGTACTACCTCTACCGGCGGCTGAGCGTGCCGGTCGTGCCCCTTTCCGCTCAGGAGGCGAGTCGCGTTGGCTGACGTCGAACTGCTCACGGACACCGGCGCGTTGGACTTCTCCGGCTGGAGCTGTCCGCTGCCGCTGCGCGATCACCCGAGGGTCGTCATGGGGCACGGGGGCGGCGGGGCGATGTCCGCGGAGCTCGTGGCGAACATCTTCGCGCCCGCGTTCGGCGGCCAGGCGCTGGAGGGACTCGGCGACTCCGCCGTCCTCCACCTCGGCGGCGCCCGGCTCGCCTTCTCGACGGACTCCTACGTCGTGCGGCCGCTGTTCTTCCCCGGCGGCTGCATCGGCGACCTCGCCGTCAACGGGACCGTCAACGACCTCGCCATGAGCGGCGCCCGCGCCGCCTACCTCTCCTGCGGCTTCATCCTGGAAGAGGGGGTGGAGATGGCCGTCGTCGACCGCGTGGCCCGCGCCCTCGGCGCGGCCGCCCGCGCTGCCGGGGTCGAGGTCGCCACCGGGGACACCAAGGTGGTCGAGGCCGGGCACGGCGACGGCATCTACCTCAACACCGCCGGCATCGGTCTCGTCCCGGCCGGCGTCGACATCCGGCCGCAGCGGGCCGAACCGGGTGACGTGGTCATCCTCAGCGGGCCGATCGGGCTGCACGGCGTGGCGATCATGAGCGTGCGGGAGGGCCTGGAGTTCGGCGTCGAGGTGCGCAGCGACAGCGCGGCGCTCGGCGGGCTCGTCGAGGCCATGCTCAGGGTGACGCGTGACGTCCACGTCCTGCGCGACCCCACCCGGGGCGGCCTGGCGGCCTCGCTCAACGAGATCGCCGCGGCGGCCGGGGTCGGCGTGGTGATCACCGAGCGGGCCGTCCCCGTGCCGGAGGCGGTGGCCAACGCGTGCTCCGTCCTGGGCCTGGACCCGATGTACATCGCCAACGAGGGCAAGCTCGTCGCCTTCGTGCCGCGCGACGAGGCGGACGCGGTCCTCGCCGCCATGCGGGCCCACCCGCTCGGCGCGGAGTCCGTGGTGATCGGCGAGTGCGTCGAGGACCACCCCGGGATGGTCGTCGCCCGGACCGGCTTCGGCGGGACGCGGGTCGTCGACCTGCCGATGGGGGAGCAGCTGCCGCGGATCTGCTGATTCCGCTTCGGTAGCCTTCCGGGTGTGACTTCCGTCGATGAGCCCGTTCACGTGGTGGCGTACGACCCGGCCTGGGTGGAGCTGGGGAGTGCGCTGGTCGCGCGCGTGCGGGGCGCGCTGCGCGGCCTGACCGTCTGCGAGGTCGAGCACATCGGCTCCACGGCGGTGCCCGGCCTGGACGCCAAACCGGTGATCGACGTCCAGGTCGGGTGCGTGGCGGGCGAGTTCGGCGTCGCCGTGGCGCGCGTGCGGGCGCTCGGGTTCGAGCACCTGGGCGAGGCCGGCGTCCCGGGCCGCGCGTACCTGCGGCGGCGCACCGGCCAGGCGGCGAACGTCCACGTCATGGCGCTGGACGGGCCGTTGTGGGCCGCCAACCTCGCGTTCCGCGACCACCTGCGGGCACACCCGGAGGCGGCCGCACGGTACGCGCGCGTGAAGCGCGAGGCGGCGCTGGCGGCGGGCAGCCTGCTGGCCTACTCGGAGCTGAAGGCGGCGACGGTGGCCGACATCATGCGCGCGGCGCGGTAGGTCCTGCGCCGGACTGCGCCCTGCGGGTGCGGTGGTGGTGGACGAGGACACCGATCGTCGCGGTGACGACGGCGACGGCGACGAGGACCGTGTCGAAGAAGGCGGCCATGACCAGGTCGAAGCGCCCGCCTGCGGCCTGGCCGGAGAATTCGGGGGAGACCAGGCCGCCCGGGTCCTCGGTGACGGCCACGCGCTCGCCGGCCGTGTCGGCGGCACCGCAGTCGACGGCGTGGGTGCGGGCCGGGGCGTCGTCGTAGCGGACGTCGCAGTCGTAGGTCGTGGTCTTGCCGTGGATGACGCGGATGTCGGCGACCGTGCCCGGGTGTTCGGTGCCGCGGATCGTCAGCACGGTGGCCTGCGCGGTGTTCATGCTGAGCAGCGGCACGGCGATGAGCGGGGCGAGGAGCAGGCCGAGGGAGACCTTCCGCAGGGCCTTGGACGGGCAGAGGCCCCAGAGCGCGACGACCAGGCCGGTCATCCCGGTGAGGACCAGCGCCAGCGAGGGCACCAGCATCCAGAGCCCGAACGCGCCGAGGGCCCCGCCGAGCGGCAGCAGGACGGCGGCGGCCGGTATCCACAGCGCCGTCAGCAGGGGGCGCCTGGGCCAGGGGACGTCGTTCCCGTGGCCTCCGCGGCCTCGGCGCCGCTGCCCGCTGGCGGGCCGGGGACTCTCGCTGTGTGTCACGGTCGGACATCCTGCCAGGCCAGGCAGGGGGTGTGCCGGGTGGGGCGTGCGCTGACGCGTTGTTGATCGATTGTCTACGCACGCTTGGTGTCCTGTCTCCCGCCCCGCGATCGCAGCCGCGCGCGGGCCGCCCCGAGGCAGGAGAGTCCCGTGTCGCACATCGCCCTTTCCACCGTCCGCCGCCGTTCCCGCCTGGCGGCGGTGGCGCTCGCCGTGTCCGCGATATCGGCGTCCGGCCTCACCGTGCTCGCCGCGGCGCCCGCGAGCGCCGCCACGTCGGACGTGGTCGAACAGACGGTCACGATCCAGGACCACCAGAACGGCTACGCCCTGGCGACCATCGACGGCGAGGGCTCGCGGATCGTCGCCCGCAACTACCGGGACGCCTCGACCTCGTTCTGGATCTCCAACAAGCCGGGCGGGCGGGTCGACTTCGTCCGCAACGTCAACGGCACCGAGCGCGTCGTCGAGATGGACACCAGGGACAGCCGCACCACCCAGTTCATCCACTGGTGGGCGGGTGCCAACCAGCAGTGGACCCTGGAGAACGCCGCCGAGGGCGGCACCTACATCCACAACGCGCTCGACAGCCGCTGCCTGACCTTCAACGGCCTCGACCGGGAGGCCACGGTGGAGAACTGCAACGGCACGGCGTCCCAGCGCTTCGACCTCGTCGGCAGCGGCGGCCAGAACAACGGCACGTCCGTCGAGCAGCGCTTCCTCCAGCGGGTCAACGACCTGCGCGCGCAGTACGGACGGCCGGCGCTCCGCTACAACGAGACCCTCGCCCAGGCCGCCCGGTGCAACGCCGACCAGATGAACCAGCGTCGTGTCTCGGGGCACTTCTGCGACTCGCCGGGCATCCTGAGGGGCCTCGGCTACAACTTCCGGAGCTGGGGCGAGATCGCGTTCTACGGCCCCACGGACATCGACGCGGCCGTCGACGGGTGGATCAACTCGTCCGGCCACCGCGACATCATGCTCGACCCCAACCACACCGAGGTCGGGCTGGCCCGGACGGGCAACGCCTCGTGGAACGCGGAGTTCGGCTCCCGCTGAGCCGGGAGCCGTCGGACCGGCGGCAGCGACGAAGCCCGGTCGCCCCCTCTCGGGTGGGGCGACCGGGCTTCGTCCGGTCCGGTCCGGGTGGTGCTCCGGGCTCAGGACTCCTTGATGACGAGGGTCTTCGCCGCCTTGTCGTGGAAGCACTGCTGCAGCGGCTTGTCCCAGAGGTGGGAGAGCACGTTCACCAGGTAGAACAGCGAGCCGATGCAGTAGACGGCCTGGGGCAGGCCGTAGACGGCGCTGCGGATCCACAGGTCGTTGTCGACCGGGCGGCCGCCGTGCTCGACCGAGACGACCCGCAGCTTCATGACCTTCTTGCCGACGGTCTGCTGGTCCTGGGTCATCATCATCAGGGCCTCGTAGCCGAAGACGACGATGCCGCTGACGATGCTGGACATGATCGCGCCGATCGCCGCCGCGACGGCGAACTGGACGATGAGCAACGGGATCAGCAGGACGAGGGCGTCGATCAGGCGGGCCAGGAAGCGGTCGCCGGGGTTGGCCAGGACGCGGGTGCCGGGCGCCGTCGGGCCGTACGGGTTGGGCGCGCCGAGCCACGGCGGGAGCTGGGGGCCGCTCGTCGGGTAGCCGCCGCCCTGCGGGTAGCCGCCCTGGGGCGGCGGCGGGTAGCCGTAGCCGGGCGGCGGGGTGCCGGGGCCGCCGGGCTGGGGGTCGTACGGGCCCTGCGGGACGCCGTAACCGGGCTGCTGCGGGGGCTGCTGGCCGTAGGGGTTCTGGGGGTTCGGCTCTGACGGGTAGCCGTAGCCAGGGGTTTCGTTGGTCATCGTCCCGCTCGTCTCGTTGTGGCTTAGGACTGAAGGTGTAGCGGCTCGACCGAACCTTTAGGAAGAGTTTGGGATCAACTGTTACGTGAACAAAGATGATTCGCGACTATTCGACGATGGGTCCGGTCGGTCGGTCCGGACCGGGGCCCGGCGCCGGCCGCGGGGTCCTCAGCCCTGCGGCGATTGCGATGCCCCGAGGAGCGCCTCGGCCGCCTCGGTGCGGGCGTAGAGGACGTGGCGGCCGGTGCGGTGGGCGGTCAGGAGGCCGGCGGTGCGGAGGGTGGTGAGGTGCTGGGAGACGCCGCCCGGGGTCATGCCGGTGCGGTGGGCGAGTTCGGCGGTGGTGGCGGGTTCGTCGAGTTCGGTGAGCAGGAGGGCCCGGCCGCGGCCGAGGACGGCGGCGAGTGCCCGGGAGGGCTCGTGGCGGCGGCGTTCCCAGAGGGTCGCGATCCCGCGCGGCGGGTAGCGCAGGGTGGGCTGCCAGGCGGGGGCGCTGATCGAGAAGACCTGCGGCCACACGAAGACGGACGGCACGAGGAGCAGGCCGCGGCCGCCGAGGCGGTGGCCGCCGCGGGTGTGGTGGTGGCCGATGGAGAGCGTGTCGGAGTCCCAGCTGACCTGTGGGGCGAGGTCGTTGAGGAACTGCTGGGCGCCGCCTCGGGCGAGGAGGCGGGCGCGGTGGATGATGTCGCTCTCCACCAGGGCGCGGATCCTCGGCCAGTGCGGTGCGACGGCGAGGTCCCAGAACGCCTCGATGGTGACCGCGAGTCGGGCGAGCCGAGTGACCGGGTCATCGCGCAGGGCGTCGATGCGTGGCGACTGCGGTGCCCGGGGGGAGCGGAGGGCGGTCCGGACGTCCTCGGGCGGGGTCGCGCGCAGGGCGTCGAGTTCCAGGTGGAGGTCCGCCACGGGCGTGGTGGGCGGCGGGGCGAGGAACAGGGGGATCGTCCGGGGTGGTGGCGGCACGAGATCCGCCAGGAGGCCCCAGTCCAGCCCGGCGCCGGTCAGCCGGGCGCGGGCCGCCTCGGCCCACGGGCGGTGGAGCGGGTCGGGCGCGGGCAGGGTGAGGACCCGTGCGGCGGCCACCGCCTCCCAGAGCGGGGAGAGGGCGAAGCGGGTGAGGGCCAGGTCCCTGGTGGTGAATTCGAGTTCGAGCATGCGGTGGTCTTCCGTGGGGCGGGCGGTCCGCCGCTGGTCTCTCCTCTCTGTGACGTGCCGATGATCTCACCGGGGGCGCGTCACTGTTCCGGGCAGGATCCGGCGGGGCGGGGCGGGGCGAGGCGGGCCGGCCACGGCTGGTGAGGATTCAGCTCCTGCTGAATCCGTGGCCCGTCCCGGGTGTCACCCGCCAGGGTCTACCGCCATGACCACCGTGATCACGAGGGCGCCGCACCCCGTCGGCGCCGACTACCGCCTGCTCCTCGCCGCCAACGCCGTCAGCCGCACCGGCACCGCCGTCGGCTCGCTCGCCCTGCCGCTGGCCGCGGTCCTCGCGCTGCACAGCCCGCCGTGGCAGGTCGGGCTGCTGGCCGCCATGAGCACCGTCGCGTTCCTGCTGCTCGGGCTGCCGGCCGGGGCCTGGGTCGACCGGCTGCGCAAGCGGCCCGTCATGATCGCCGCCGACCTCGCCCGCGCCGGCCTGCTCGCGTCCGTTCCCGCCGCCTGGGCCCTGGGCCGGCTGACCTTCCCCCACCTGTGCGTGGTCGCCCTGCTCACCGGGACGGCCACCCTCTTCTCCGACGTCGCCGCGCTCAGCCACCTGCCCGCGCTCGTCGGGCGCGGACACCTCACGCGGGCCAATTCCCACCTGGTCACCATCGACGCCGTCACCATGACCGCGGGCCGCAGCGTCGGCGGCTTCCTCGTCGGGCTGCTCACAGCGCCCGTGGCCGTCCTCGTCGATGCCGTCAGCTACCTCGCGTCCGCGCTGCTCCTGCGTCGCATACGGCGGCCGGAGCCGGCGCCCGTCGCGGCCGGGAGCGGCGGCCGGCTGGTGGCGGAGATCCGGGAGGGGCTGCGGTTCGTCCTCGGCGATCCGCTGCTGCGCCCGATCGCCCTGGCCGGCGCCTGCACCAACCTGTCGATCCAGGTGTTCCAGACGCTGCTGCCCGTCCTGTTCGTCCGTACGCTCCACCTGCCGGACGCGGTGACCGGCCTGTTCCTCGCCGCCGGAGGCGTGGGCGTTTTCAGCGGCTCGCTCCTCGCCCGTCCGCTCGCCCGCCGGGTCGGCGCGGGGCGCGTCCTGTGGCTGATGGGCCTGGCGATCGCGCCGCTCGGCGTCGTCGTCGCGCTCGCCGATCGCGGCCCGGCGCTGTGGTGTGCGGCGGGGGCGTGGCTGCTGACGACGGTCAAGGTCGGGGTCGACAACGTCATCAAGGTGAGCTTCCGCCAGCACGCCACCCCCGACCACCTGTTGGGCCGCATGAACGCCACGATGCGCGTGCTGCTCACCGGTGCCCTCACCGTGGGCGCGGCGTTCGCGGGGACGTTCGCCTCGCTGACGTCGGTGCGGACGGCGCTGTGGGCGGGGGCGGTGGGGCTGATGGTGGTGTGGGTGCCGATCTACTGCTCCCCGCTGCGCACGGCCCGCGACCTGCCGGGGGTGTGACGCGCAGGCGCGGGCCGGGCGCGGGTCGGGCGCGGGGGTGGGCCGGCCGCTGGCGGGCGTCCGTCAGCAGGGGCCGGTGCCCGGGCCGCCGAGGTGGAAGGACGTCGGGGTGACGCGGCCCGAATCGTAGAGGGCAGGGCTGGTGGAGGTGACGGTCAGGCGGGCGTCGTCGGCCGAGCCGAAGAGCTGGAAGTCGCGGATCCAGCCGGAACCCGGTGCGCTGCCGAAGCGGCCGTCGCCCATGGACTCGCACGTGCTGCCGGTGCCGTGGGCGACCTCGCCGAACGCGCTGATGACCTGGGTGCGGGTGTAGGTGCCGTTCCAGAGCGAGCCGGGGAAGTAGCCGACGGCGTGCTGGTCGTAGAAGATCCACCAGTCGCCGGCGAGGTTCCGGATCCCGTAGCGGGCGGCGTCGCCGGGCTGGAGCGCCATGCCGGCCGTGTAGACCGGGGAGACCTGGACGAAGCCGCACGCGTTGTAGCAGCTCTCCTTGCCGTCCACCCAGTGGTAGACGAACAGGTGCGGCAGGAGGTCGCCGTTGAGGCCGAGGTCGACCGTCCAGCCGACCTCGACGGTGGACTTGCGGTCGGTGGACTGGACGGCCAGCTCCTGGAGCGAATGCGCGTCGGTGTCACCGGACTTGAGGGTGGGCGAGGACTGCAGCATCCGGATGCTCGCGCCGGTGGCGTCGGTCTGCTGGCGGCCCGACACGTAGTCGTAGCAGGCGCCGAACCAGCAGATGGGGCCGGTGCCGTCGGCGAGGGGCGCGGCGGACGGCACGACGGGGGCTAACGCGGTGGCCGCGGGGGTTGCGGTGGTCGAAGCGGTCGCGGGGGCGGCGGTGAGGATGCCGAGTGCGGCCGCGAGGGCGGCGGCGGTACGCCGAATACGCATGTGGGGGTCCATTCAGCGGGGGTGGTGGCCGTGAGTGAAGTCCGGCCGGGGGAAGGGGAGTTAAATCCTGACTTAAGCTCGCTTACGTGTGGGGTTAAGCTAGCGGCGGCCGCACCGGCACGCAATAGCCTGTGCGCGTCGACGAGGTGACGACGTGACGGCGCGTGGCGGCGGCGTGGTGGCGACGGGAAGGCGGGGGCGCGATGACGAGCAACGACGGGGACGACCGACTGCTGATCGGGCGGCGGATCCAGCAGCTGCGGGCCGAACGCGGACTCACCCAGCGCGCGTTGGCCGAACCCGCCTACACGGCGGCGTACGTGTCGACGCTGGAGTCCGGCAAGGCCCGGCCCTCCGACACCGCGCTGCGCTACCTCGCCGGACGCCTCGGCGTCAGCGCCGAGCAGCTCGCCACCGGACGGCCCGCCCACCTCGCCACCGACCTCCGGTCCCGGCTCGCCGACGCCCGGCAAGCCCTGTGCACCGGCGAACCGGCGGACGTGGCAGCGCAGTTCACCGCGCTGGCCGCCGAAGCCGACCGCTACGGCCTCGCCGACGAACGCGCCGCAGCCCTGGTGGGGTCGGGTGACTGCGCCCTGGAAGCGGGCGAACTCGACCAGGCCATAGGGCACTTCAGAGCCGCCGAGGACCTGCTCCGCGACGCCCCGCTCCCGCAGCGCATACCGGCCCTGCGCGGACGGGCCGTCGCCCACCTCCTCGCCGGCGACCTGCGCTACTCCTGCTACCTCCTGGAGAGCGCGATCGACCAGCTCAACGCCGCCGGCCTGCCCGACCCGCAGGCCCTGCTGCTCCTCTACTCCGCGATCACCGCCCCCTACCTGGACCTCGGCGCCCACCATCTCGCCGCCCAGGCCGCCGAACTCGCCCTCGCCCTGGCCCCGCAGGTCGACGACCCCGCCGCCGTGGCCCGGCTGCACCGCTCGGTGGCCCGCACCCTCCTCGCCGAGGGCCGCGCCGCCGAGGCCGACGCCTCCCTCGCCCGCGCCCAGGAGCTCTACCAGCAGCTCCGCATCCGCACCGAACTCGCCCACTGCCACTGGATGCGCGGCTACCTGCGCGCGCAGGACGGCGATCTTCCCGCCGCCGAGCGCGAACTCCGCACCGCCCGCCGCATACTGACCGAGCGCCGCGCGGTGCTGTACGTCCAGCAGATCGACGTGGAACTCGCCGACGTGCTGCGGCGGTCGGGCCGCGGCACGGAGGCGGCCGCGCTGCTCGCCGACCTGCTCGGGTCCCTGCACCCGAGCCGCGGAGCGGTCCACGCGGGGGCGGCCCACCGGCTGTTGGGCCTGATCGCGGAGGACCGGGGCGAGGACTCCGACGCCGAGGACCACTACCGGAGCGCCCTCGCCCTCCTCGAACACGCCGGAGCCACGGCCGACTCGGCGGACCTGTGTCGCCTCCTCGGCGATCTCCTGCGCCGCACCGGCCGCCCGGAGGAGGCGCTGGACGCCTACCGCGCCGGGCTCGCCCACCGCGCCACCCCGGGCACCACCACGCTGGGCCCTGCACCTGCGCTCCCGCCGCTGTAGCGCGGATCAGGACGGCGGGGCGGCCCGGTCCGACCCGCCGCGCAGGACGCAGAATTCGTTGCCCTCGGGGTCGGCGAGGACGGCCCGGCCGGAGCCGTCGGGGTGCAGCGGACGGTCGGTCACCGCGCTCCGGAAGCGGGCCGACCCGTAGGCGTCCGCGTAGTCGACCGCCACGTTCTGCAGGGCCGAAACCACGGTCCCGAGCCTCCTGGTGGCCGTGCCCCTCAGTGGATGTGGTCCTGCCAGTCGGCGGGGACGCGCTCCTGGGGCCCGGGCACCGTCTGCGTGCGCGGGTGGTGGTGCGGCGCGGCCAGCTCCGGGCCCTGCTCGAAGTAGTCGTTGCTGCGGTAGTCCCAGAACCAGTCCTCGTCCGGCTCGAAGGTCTGGATGAACGGGTGCCCGGTCTCGGCGAAGTGCCGCGTGGCGTGCTGCGCCGGAGACGTGTCGCAGCAGCCGACGTGCCCGCACTGGGCGCAGCGCCGCAGGTGCACCCACCAGCCCTGCACCGCCTCGCACTCGACGCAGCCCGTCCCGCTGGGCGGCACCGCCGGATCGACACCCTCGACGGCCTGTGACATGAGCGTCCCTCCAGAGTGCGGTGCGGTCTGAGCGCGGTGCTGTCCGAGCGCGGTGCGGTCGCCCGCATCCTGCCACGCGCGGGGGCCGGCGCGCGGGGCGGCACGCCAATCGGCGCGGTCCGGTGCTGCGCGGGCCTTGACCCCGAGTGAGTTAAGGAACTTTACTTTCTCCGCCGGTCGACCTCTCGCCCCCAGGAGGTGCCTGTTGGCCACCACCGATTCCGTTCCTCAACTGTCCAGACGGGTGGGCCTGTTCCAGGCCACCGCCATCAACATGAGCCAGATGTGCGGCATCGGGCCGTTCGTCACCATTCCCCTCATGGTCGCCGCCTTCGGTGGGCCGCAGGCCGTCATCGGGTGGGTCGCCGGGGCCGTCCTGGCGCTCGCGGACGGGCTTGTCTGGGCCGAGCTCGGGGCCTCGCTGCCGGGGTCGGGCGGGACGTACGTGTACCTGCGGGAGGCGTTCCAGTACCGGACCGGGCGGTTGATGCCGTTCCTCTTCGTGTGGACGGCCATGCTGTTCATCCCGCTGATCATGTCGACCGGGGTGCAGGGGCTGGTCCAGTACCTGGGCTACCTGTGGCCGGACATCACGGGCGGTCAGGGCGATCTCGTGGGGGTCGGCGTCGTCGTGCTCGTCGTCCTGCTGCTGTGGCGGCGGGTCGAGAACGTCGGGAGGGTCACCGTCGCCATGTGGGCGGTGATGATCCTCGCCGTCACCGCCGTCGTCCTCGCAGCCTTCACCCACTTCCACCCCTCGCTCGCGTTCACCTGGCCCGCGCACGCGGTGCGACTGACCAGCGGCAGCTTCTGGCTCGGCTTCGCGTCCGGGCTCACGATCGGGATCTACGACTACCTCGGGTACAACACCGCCGCCTACATGGGGGCGGAGATCAAGGACCCGGGCCGGGTGATGCCGCGGGCGATCATCCGCTCCGTCGTCGCGATCATGGGGATCTACCTGCTCCTCCAGATCGGGGTGCTCGGCGTCGTGCCGTGGCAGGACATGCTCGACCCCGCGAACACGGCGTCCCAGTCGGTGGCTTCGGCCGTGCTGGAACGGACGCTCGGCAAGCGCGCGGCGGACGTCGTCACCGTGCTCGTCCTCGTCACCGCGTTCGCCTCCGTCTTCACCGGTCTGCTCGGCGGGTCCCGCGTCCCCTACGACGCCGCGCGGGACGGGCTCTTCTTCCGCTCCTTCGCGCGGCTGCACTCCAAGCACCGGTTCCCGGTGGCCGGCCTGGTGGCGATGGGCGTCATCACCGCCGGGGCCTTCCTCGCCGCGCGGCACGCGGGCGACTCCGCGGCGCACCCGCCGCTGACGGTCCTGATCACGCTGCTCACCACCGTGATGGTGATCATCCAGGCGCTCGCGCAGATCGCGGCCGTGACCGTGCTGCGGCGGCGCCAGCCGGACCTCGCCCGCCCGTACCGGATGCTGCTCTACCCGCTGCCGGGCATCGTGGCCGCCGTCGGCTGGCTGGTCGTCTACGGGTACGCGGACGAGGCCAACCCGGGGCTGCACCCCATCGAGTGGTCGGTCGGGTGGGTCGGTCTCGGCCTCGTCGCGTACCTCGGGTGGTCGCGGGTCGAGGGCGTCTGGCCGTTCGGGCCGAAGGAGATCGAGGAGCGGTACCTGGACGAGCAGCAGGTGCGGGCCGCTTAGGGGGTGTCAGCCCTGTGGCGCGCGGGTGTTCTGGAAGGCGGCGATCCGCCGGGTGTCCCCGTCGTCGTCCTCTTCGCGGCCCCTGTTCCGCCGTCCCGTTCGCGCCAGAGTGCGACATGCACTAACTCGTGGCAAGGCCTCCGACGCCGGCCGGTGTGAAGGTCGGGACGAGGGCCGGGTCGTTGAAGGCGGTGATGCGGGCGACGCGCGCGCCGACCAGGGTCAGCACCTGGACGCCGTACGGTTCGTAGCGGCCGGCGCCGGCGTGGCGGTGGACGACGAAGGCGGGCTGGCCGTTGGCCGTCGTCGGGGTCATCCGCCACAGCGACGGGCGCAGGATGCGGGCGGACAGGAAGCCGAGGACGGCCTCGCGGCCGGTGAACCAGGTCGGCGTCGGGGGCATCTCCATCTCGACGTCGACGCGCAGGAGGTCGACGAGGGCGTCGGGGTCGGCGCGGGTGAAGGCGTCGACGTAGTCGTCGAGGAGGCCGCGGCGCACGCGTTCGTCCGGCTCGGCCAGGTCGTCCGCGACCGGGCCCACCTCGGCCAGGCGGCCCCGGGCGCGGCGCAGCGCGCTGTCGACGGCGGCGGTGGTCGTGTCGAGCATCGCGGCGACCTCGGCGGTGCGGAAGCCGAGGACGTCGCGCAGGGTGAGCACGGCGCGCTGGCGGGCGGAGAGGTACTGGAGGGCGGCGATGAAGGCGAGGCGCACGCCCGTCCGGGCGGCGACGGTCACCGCCGGGTCGCCGGCGCCGAACAGCGCGTCCGGCGCCGGCTGGAGCCACGGGACGGACGGTTCGCGGGGTGCCACGGCCACCCGGTGGTCGTCCGCGGGGGCGCCGAGCCCGGACGGCAGGGGGCGGCGGGAGCGCGTCTCCAGGGCGGTGAGGCAGGCCATGGTGGCGATCTTGTAGAGCCACCGGCGCACCGAGGAACGGCCCTCGAAGCCGTCGAACGCCCGCCACGCCCGCAGGTAGGTGTCCTGGACCAGGTCCTCGGCGTCGTGGACCGACCCGAGGATCCGGTAGCAGTGGGCGAGGAGCTCCGGCCGGAACGGTTCGGCCAGGGCGGTGAACTCGGCGTTCGACGGCATCGCGGGGGGGTCCTTCCGGAACGGCTTTCGGGTGCGGTCTCAGGCGAGCGGGACGAGCCCGGTGCCCTCGACCCGGTACTCGGCAGCGGCGTCGGGGTCGTCGGCGACCTCGGTCACCGCCTTCCCGATCAGCTCCAGCGTGACGATCGGCCCGCGCCCTGCGAGGAAAGTCTCCCGGTCGAGGCCCGCCTGCGCGGCGTATCCGGTGACCCCGGCGTCGCCGACCCCGCCGACCGGGGTCATGTTCGGCAGCAGCGCGACGAACCGGATGCCGAGCCCGGCCCGCTCGGACTCCCCGGCGGCGTAGGAGCGGATGTAGCGGACGGCGGCCTTGGCGCTCGCGTACCCGCCGCTGAGCGGGGAGCCGAAGAGCGCGGCGCCGCTGGACATGGAGACGACGACGCTGCCCGGGGCCAGCGGCTCGCGCAGGGCGGCGCCGGTCCAGGTGAAGACGTGCCGGGTGTCGACCTCCCAGGCGCGGCCGAAGCTCTCCCACGTCTGCTCCTGGACGGGTGCCATGGGCGGCACGGTCCCGGCGTTGAGGACGAGCAGGCCGGGGCGGTGGGTGCGGATCACCTCGGCGGCGAGCGCCTCGTCGGTGGCGTCGCCGGTGAGGGGCGTGAAGCGCTCGCCGAGCTCCTCGCGGACGGCGAGCAGGTCGGCCCCGGTGCGGGCGATGCCGATGACGTGCGTGCCGCGGGCGACGAGCGCCCCGGCGATCGCGCGGCCGAAGCCGCGGCCGGCACCGGTGACGACGGCGGTGGGGATGGTGGTGGGGACGGCGCTGGGGATGGTGTCGGACATCGGGGGCTCCCGGGGAGGGCTGGTGGGACACGGTCGCCAATCAAGACCGGCGGGACCCCGGAAAACCGTCGCGCGTCCGGAAGATTTCTGGCGGACTACACGGCTTGGGGGAAGCGGAACAGTCCGTCCGGGTCGTAGGCGTCCTTCACCTGGCGCAGGCGGGCGAGGTTGCTGCCGTAGTAGGCCTGGGCCCAGTCGGCGAGGGTAGGGTCGGGGTAGTTCTGGTAGGCCTCGCCGCTCGCGTACGGGCGCATGGTCGTCCAGACGTCCTTCAGCCAGGCCTGGGACTGGTCCACGGCGGGTCCCGAACCGGCGCCGGGCGCGGGGTAGTTGGTGATGTACTGGGCCCCGAACAGGGCGTTCCGGTGGACGAAGGCGGTGTCGCCGGGGGCCACCCGGTTCACGGCGCCGCCGAGGGCGTCGAAGGAGACGGAGGCGCTCCCGCCCTGGGGCACGCTCTGCGGGTACCGGTCGACGGCGGCCACGAGCGCCGCGATCCCGGTCGGGTCGATCGGCCGGGTGTAGAAGTCGGACCGGGCCGCGTACGAGCCCCGGGTCAGCCTGCCGTCGGGGTTCTGGCCGGGGAGGCTGCCGGGCAGGTGGGCGGCGGCCTCCGACCAGCCGGCCACGCCGCCCATCTCCTTCATGGTGTCCAGGAACGGCGCCGTGTGGAGTGAGGCGGTGGCCGGGGCGACGGTCAGCCGGTCGATCAGGCCGGCGAGCTCGGACTTCGGGCCGAGGTAGTTGACGGTGCTGGTGAGGCGCTGACGGCCGTCCGGCCAGGTGTCGAGGTGGAGGTTGGCCCAGAGCGGGTCCGGCGCGCTCGCCACCCATGTCTGCCAGGCCGCCACGGCCGGCGCCGCGGACGACCAGGGCCAGGAGAGGAACGCGTACGCGCAGGTCGGCGCCGGGTGGGTGCGGAAGGTGAAGGACGTGACCACGCCGAAGTTGCCGCCGCCACCGCCGCGCAGCGCCCAGAAGAGGTCGGGGTCCGTCGAAGCGTCCACCTGGCGGACCCGCCCGTCGGCCGTCACGATCTGGGCGCCGGTGAGGCTGTCGCAGGTCAGACCGTACGCGCGGCACGTGACGCCGATGCCGCCGCCGAGCGTCAGCCCGGCGACGCCCACGCTCGGGCAGGAGCCCGCCGGGACCGTCACGCCGTCGGCCGCCAGGCCCGCGTACACGTCGATCAGCCGGGCGCCGGCGCCGACCGTCGCCGTGCCGCCGGAACCGGAGACCGCCGCCATCGACCCGACGTCCAGCACCATCCCGCTGCCCGACGACCAGCCCGTGTAGCTGTGCCCGCCGCTGCGCGCCGCGACCGGGAGGGCGTACCGGCGGGCGAAGGCGAGGCAGGTGGCGACGTCCTGGGGGGTGGCGGCGTAGACGATCCCGGCGGGGCGCAGGCCGTCGAACTGCGGCTGGTAGAGGTGGCTCGCGTCGTCATAGCGGCCGTCCTGCGGGCCGATGACGGTCCCACTGAGGTCCTTCGCCAGCGCGGCCCAGTCGGGCGGGCCGACGGGGGTGGGGGTCGGCGACGGCGTGGGGCTGTTCGCGGAGGTCGACGGGTCCGGCGACGGCTCCGGCTTCGGCCCGCCGCACGCGGCGAGCGCCGCCGCCGCGAGGGGCGCGGCGGCGAGCCGCAGGACCTGCCTCCGGCCGGGCCGCTGCGGGGGGTGCGCTGCCGGACGGTCGTGGCTCATGCCCACTCCTCGGGTGTAGGCCACCCACGGCACCGGGTAGTCGGTCGCCGTACCGTGGGCGGGTTGTCAACGCGAAGACTCTGACGGCTGCTCCAGCGGCGCCGCAACAGCGGCCGCGACGGCGGTCGCGACGTCGACCGGGTCACCGACCGGCGCGGTCGGGTAGGCGGACGTCGAGCGCGCCCACGCGTCGTCCAGGGCGAAGAAGTCGACGGGCGCCGGGCGGGTGTGCTGCGTCAACGCGACCTCCAGCGAGGCGAAGAACGCCGCCCAGCGCTTGGCGTAGAGGTCCGCGACCAGGCCGGACCACTCGCGCGCGGCGTACTCGTGCAGGCCGCCGTCCTCGGCCTCGGCCCGGGTGCCGCCCCACGTGGTGAGGATCGAGCGCGCGTCGTACTGGAGTTGGTCGCGTTCGGCGTCGGTGGCTCCCCAGGACGGCACCTGGGCGAGCCACGTGCCCACCATGAAGCGGGCGTCGGTGGCCGCCAGCCGGTCGAGGTCGTCCCCGGCGGCCGTCCAGCGGCTCACCAGCGACCGGAACGCGGCGAGGTCCCCCGCGCCGTAGGCCCCGGCGATCTCCGGGAGCAGCCGGCGGCTCTCGTCCGCGAGCGCCTGCCGGGCGACGTTGACGAGGTCGTACCGGTAGGCGTCGGTGGCGCGCAGCTCCGGCGCCACCGCCAGGAGCTCGGCGAGGGCGCCGCGCACGGTCGCGGGGTCGTAGCGCAGCGCCTTCGGCGACCAGGACGCCGAGGTCGAGGCGGTCAGCGACGGCCGGGCCGTGAACAGCCCGTCCTGCGGCTCGCTCCACCCGTCGGACGGCATGCCGTACGGGCCCTCGCGCAGCTGCGCCCAGGCCGCCGCCGCGTGGGCGTCCGGGCGGCCGTAGCGGGCCGTCGCGTACGCCGTGAACCAGGCCGCCCGGTCGAGTCCGGCGGGCGACCACGCGAGGTCGGCGAAGAGGGCGAGGGCGGCCGGGTCGGTGCCGGTGCCCTCGGGCATGAAGGCGATGCCCTTGAGCGCGCTGCCGGGCCTGGTGAGCCACTGGCGGAAGCGGGTGGTCCAGACGCCCGTGTTGGCACCGAAGGTGGTCTTGCCGCCGAAGTTGGGGATCGTGCCGAACGCGTACGGCGTGCCGCCCCAGTCGGACTCGCGGTCCAGGCCGTCGTAGCGGTCCGAGAGGCCGTCGACGATCAGCATCAGGCTGCGGTCCACGCCCGCCAGCAGGGCCGTGGTGGGGTTGTGCTCCCAGCCGAGGACCGCCCAGACGGCGCCGGGGTGCGCGGCGAGCAGGGCGCGCTGGATCGCGCCGGCCGCGGCGGGTACGTCGACGCCGCCCGCGGTGCCGCCCTCGTGGAGCGGGTCCATCTTGTACATCGCGCTGTCGCCGAACGCGTCGCGCTGCGCGGCGTAGTAGGCGGCGGCGACCTCGGCGAACAGCGGGCCGGTGGGGTCGAGCCAGGAGTCGCGGGCGAACGCCGTCCAGGTGCCCTGCGGCACGACGGCGGCGCCGGGGTTGCGCTCGGCGAAGTCGGTCGGGACGGTGCCGAAGTAGCCCGGCAGCACCGGCGTCATGCCGAGCGCCCGCAGGTGGTCGCAGACCCGGCGGCCGACGGCGGCGCGGGCGGCGACCAGCTGCTCGGAGACCGGGCCGCCGAAGCCGGACATGTTCTGCAGGAGCCACCACGGCTGGTGTGCGGGCGCCGGGATCCAGGCGCGCAGGTCGTCGGCGGAGTAGCCGAAGCCCTGGAGCGCCCGCAGGTACGGCGCCTCGGCGCCGACGGTGACCAGGACCTCGTTGAAGCCGTGCAGCGCGAGGACGTCGACCTCGTGCTGGTAGTCGGCGAAGCTCCGGTAGGGGCCGGAGTAGCCGTTGTCGGTGTCGTTGAGCGCGTAGCGGTGCGGGACGACGGCGGAGTCGGTGTGCGGGGTGGGCACCGGCGGCAGCGTGGCCGGGAGCGCCGCGGTGCTGTCGCCGGGCAGGCCGATGTCGGCGTGGGCGACGTTGCGCAGGTACCAGCCGACGCCGGTCAGCAGCGTGGCGGGCGAGGTGCCCCGCACCCGGATCGCGCCGGGCGCGCCGGAGACGGTGAACGCGTCGACGCCGGGCGCGGCCTGCGCCTCGGGGACGAGGCTGATCTGCGCGGCGTGGGCCGGCAGCAGCCGGGTGAGGGCGGCGACGGCGGGCGCGGGGTCGAAGGGGGCTGATGCGCGCACAGGGTCGGAAGGAGCCGATGCGCGCGCGGCGGGTGCCGGGACGAGTACCAGGGCGGCGCACACGCAGAGCAGGGGGAGCAGCACGGGGACGGCGCGGCGGTCGGAGCGTGCGATCAGCGGCATGCGACCGACGGTCGCACCTCCCTGCGGCGCGGTGCCCCCGGCTCGCGGGCCCTCACCCGGATGAGCGCGGGGGCTTGTGCACGGGCACGCGCAGCAGGAAGCGCGTGCCGCCGCGGGTGCTCGGGTCGATGGTGAGGGAGCCGCCGTGGGCGTGGGCCACCCAGGCGGCGATGGACAGGCCGAGGCCGCTCGAACCACCGCCGCTGTGGAAGCGCTCGAACAGGGAGGCCGCCCGCTCGGGCGGGATGCCCGGGCCCGCGTCGTCGACGGCGACGGTGCCGTCCGCGGTGACGGTGACCTCGACGTCGGCCGGCTGGCCCGGCCGGTGCCCGTGGGCGAGCGCGTTGCCGAGCAGGTTCGCGATGGCACGGCGCAGCAGCCCGGCGTCGGCGAGGACGATCACGGGCTCCGCGCGGACGGCGACGCGGTGCCCGTCGGCCGGGGTGTCGGCGACGACGGCGTCGACGAGCTGGTCGAGCCGCAGCGGTTCCCGGTCGAGCGGGACGGCGCCGGCCATCAGCCGGGCGCGGGTCAGCAGGTCGTCGACGAGCTCGCTCATCCGGGTGGACTGGCGCAGCGTGCGGCGCAGGATCTCGGTGGTGTCGGCCTCGCCGCGCAGGCCGGTCTCGGCGAGGACGCGGACGGAGGCGACGGGGGTGCGCAGGTCGTGGGCGGCGTCGGCGAGGAACGCCTCCTGCTGGTCGAGCGCGTCCAGGGCGGGGCGCACGGCCCGGCCGGCGAGCCAGTGGCCGGCGAGGGCGGAGAGGGCGACGAGGACGGCGCAGGCGGCGGTGAGGAGCAGGGCGAGGCGGTCGTGGTCGGCCAGGTTGCCGGAGATGTCGACGGCGGCGACGGCCACGGTGTCCGTGGTGTCCTGGTTCGGGCCGGTGAACGGCTGGGCGGAGAGCCGGAGTTGGTGGCCGTTCGGCGCGGTGGTGGTGAGCCGGACGACGTCGCCCTCGCGCGCGGCGTCGTCGGCGGCCGCCTGGTAGGCGTCCGCGGGGACGGTCAGGCAGGCGCGGTGCGGGCGGGCGGCGACGGTCATCTGCTCGGCGGTGCCGGTGAAGAGCGTCACCGGCGGGCAGTCGTAGCCGCCCTCCTTGGGGTCCGGGTACTCCAGGGCGCCCTGCTCGTCGTAGTGCAGGTCGGCGGCGAACTCGCTGGTCCGCAGCTTCAGGTCGGAGTCGACCTGGGAGCGCCAGGCGTCGTCGTCCGCGTGCACGGCGACGACCGCCATGCCGACCAGGGCGAGGGCGCTGACCAGGGCGAAGAGCAGGGCGATGCGGCGGCGCAGGCGGCGGATCCGGCCGGCCGGGGTGGGCGGGACGTCCTTCTTGAGTGCTTTCCAGCCCGTGGTCCGCCCGCGTGCGGCTTTCACGCGTGCGGCTTTCACGCGTGCGACTCCAGCCGGTAGCCGACGCCGCGCACGGTGTGGATCAGGGCCGGTTCGCCGAGCTTGCGGCGCAGCTGGGAGACGAGCACCTCGACGACGTTGGAGTTGGGTTCGGTCAGCTCGTCCCAGCAGCGCTCGATGAGCTCGGCGCGGCGCACCGCCTGGCCCGGGCGGGCGGCGAGCGTCTCCAGGACGGCGAACTCCTTGATCGTGAGGGTCAGCCGGACGCCGTCGCGGTGCACGGTGCGGCGGGCGGTGTCGATCTCCAGGCCGTCGAGGCGCACCACGGGCGGGCGGGCGACGGTGGTGCGGCGGCACAGGTTGTGCACCCGGGCGACCAGTTCGGGAACGGCGAAGGGCTTGACCAGGTAGTCGTCGCCGCCGGTGGCGAAGCCCTCGACCCGGTCGGCGACGGTGTCGCGGGCGGTGAGGAACAGCACCGGGACGGTCCGGCCGTCCGCGCGCATCCGGCGCACGTAGTCGGCGGAGTCGCCGGAGGGCAGCATGCGGTCGAGGACGACGCAGTCGTAGCCGGTGACGAACAGCGCCTCGTCGGCGGCCGGGAGGTCCCCGGCCTCGTCGACCGCCAGCCCGCCGCCCCGCAGGGCCGCGGCCACGGCGAACCGCAGGTCCTCGTCGTCCTCGACCACCAATATGCGCATGCCGGCCAGGATATCCACGGCCCGGGGAGGGGCCGTCGGCGGTCCTGCGGGCACGAACGCGCCTCCGGGGAGGGTCGAGGGGCGGCGCGCCTCCGCGTCCGTGGGGGACCGGGAGGCGCGCCGTCTGCGGAGGATCATGACAGCGGGAACCTGAGGAACTCATGAGCCCGGTGGTGGCCGGTCGGCCCGGGCCGTCCCGCCGGTGTCGTCCAGCGGTCCATGCCGCCGCGGCAGAAGCGCATCGCGAGCCGGTGGTGCCCGGCGGAGGCGGCGTGTTCGCACACCACGTGGAGCGGCCGCACGTCCGCGCTCGCGATCTCCCGCGCGGCGGTTCCGGCGCCGACCACCGCCGCCAGCGCGACCGCCGACCACCCGGCCCGGCGCAGGAGCCCCCCGGCCCGCGCCGAGCCGCGTATGGATTCCGACATCGACTGCTCCGTCCGCCTACCGTCCGACTACGGAACAGAGTGTTGCGGGGGGTACCTGAGGATTCGCTGAAGCGGGGAGCCGCAACCGACGGTGTGGCGTGCGGCGTGCGTCGCACGCAGCACGCAGCACGCAGCACGCAGCACCACGGGCGTCCGGGCGGGTCATCCGTCGCGCGTCGACTCTCTCATCTGACGTAGTTTCGGCTCTCCCTCGTGCACACTCCCTTCACACCGGCCGGTCGGACCCGCGAGGCTTCCGCTCGGACTGCCACCGGGCCGCGCGACCGCGCGGCCCGTCGCATGGGGAGGACCGACATCGTGCCCAACAGGCAACGTCGACGGCTGCTGCTTCCGGCCGTCACCCTGACCGCCCTCGGACTGACCACCACCCAGGCGCTCGCCGCCTCCGAGCCGCCCAGGCCCCGCCCGCACCAGGCGCAGCACCTTCAGGAGATCGGGCAGCAGCACGCGAGAAAGGTCCAGGAGGGCCGCGGCGCGGCCGGGCCCGCGTTCTCGGCGAAGGCCGACCGGGGCGGGGACGACGGCGGCGCGGACGAGGCCGAGAACGCGGCCGAGGGCACCGCGCAGTACACCGAGGCCCGCACGGCCCCCGGCGTCGTCGCCCCCGGCGCGTACGGCGCGGCCTGGGCGCAGCTGAAGTCGATGCCGAGCGCCGGCGGCCGCTGGGAGCAGGTGACGAGCAAGCCGTACAACGCGGACGACCCGCGCTACCGCGACGTCAACTCCAACTCCAGCGGCGGCGCGGGCTTCGTCACCGGCCGGATCACCGGCATCGCGGCGGACGACGACGGGTACGTGTACGCGGGCGGTGCGAACGGCGGCGTGTTCCGCTCCCGGACCGGCGGCGGGCAGTGGCAGTCGATCTCGGAGAAGCTGCCGTCGCTGTCCACCGGCACGCTGGACCTGGACGGCACCGGGCGGCTCTGGTACGCGACCGGTGAGTCGAACACGGGCGCGGTCTCCTACGTCGGCACCGGCGTCTACGTGCTCGCCGACCCCAAGCGCGGCCAGTTCCAGCCCGGGAACCGGGTCGGCGGGGCGGAGTTGGAGTCGACGACGATCCACGCGCTGCGCTTCGCGGGCGACAAGGTGTGGGCGGCCACCAGCCGGGGTGTGTGGAGCCACTCGACGACGGACCTCTCGGGCCCGTGGACGCAGGAGTTCGTGCCCAACCCCGAGTACCTGCCCGGGGGTTCGAAGGCGGGCGACCCGAGTGCGCCGTACAAGAACATCGCCAACGACATCGCGATCGACCCCAAGGATCCGTCCAAGGTGGTCCTGGCCGTCGGCTGGCGCGGCGGCGACACGTACAACGGCTTCTACAGCAAGGCCGCGGACGGGAGTTGGCAGCGCGTCGCGTCACTGGGCGACCTGCCGACGGACGCGGCGAACGTCGGCAACGTGACCTTCGCGCGCTCGGCGGACGGCTCGCGCTACTACGCGATCGACCAGTCGCCGGACCTCACCGCGCACAACCCGGACTCCGGACTGAAGGGCATCTACGTCTCCAAGTCCGGTTCACCGTCCGGTCCGTGGACGCTCATCGCGGACAAGGACAAGATCAAGAACTCGGGCTCCGCCCTCCAGGGCGCCGGCTACCAGCCGGGCATCCAGTCCTGGTACAACCAGTTCCTCCAGGTCGACCCGGCCAACCCCGACCACGTCTACGCCGGTCTGGAGGAGGTGCTGGAGACCAAGAACGGCGGTGCCTCCTGGATCGTCCCCGGCCCCTACTGGAACTTCCCGTTCCCCTGCTGGAGCATCGACCCGACGAAGCAGACCGGCGACTGCTCGCCGACCACCCACTCCGACCAGCACGCCGTCGCCATCGGCACCTACCACGGCAAGGCGAGCGTGTACGTCGGCAACGACGGCGGCATCTACACCCGCCCGGTCAACGGCGCCGTCGACTCCGGCGGGCACGCCAAGGACTGGAAGTCCCTCGCCGACGGCACCATCGACACCCTGCAGTACTACTCGGTGGGCGTGGGCAAGGACCTCTCGGACCGCTCCGGGCGGGGCGTCAGCGTCAGCGGCGGCCTCCAGGACAACGGCGAATCGATCCTGCGCGCCCACGACAAGGTGATGGGCTCCAACTTCGGCGGCGACGGCGGCGACACGCTGGTCGACCCGGGCAACGGGTGCAACATCGCCCAGGAATACGTCTACATGGACGTATGGGTCACCCAGAACTGCGCCGTCAACGACGGCTCCGGCAACTCCGACCCCAGCAAGGCCACGTCCTACGAGGTCGCCCCGCCCGACAAGGCCACCAACTCCGCCCGCTTCATCGCCCCGCTCGCCGCCGACCCCAAGGACGTCAACACCTGGATCGCCGGCGGCCGGCACATCTGGGTGCAGCACAAGGGCTACGCGATCCGCAGCGGCAGCGAGTGGACCAGCGCCTACGACCTCGGTGCCGGGCACTTCGCCACCGCCGTCTCGACCGTCAACGGCACCGTGTACGCGGGGTGGTGCGGGCCCTGCAACAACCAGGGCTTCACGCGCGGCATCGCGGTGGGGAACACGGACGGGACGGGCTGGCACCAGCTCAACCTGCCGGTCGACGGCACCCTGCCCAACCGGTACATCTCGTCGTTCGCCGTGGACGAGAACGACGCGCAGCACGTGTTCGTCGCCATGAACGGCTTCTCGCGGTCCTGGACCGAGGGGCCCGGCGCCGGCATCGGGCACGTCTTCGAGTCCCGGGACGGCGGCGTCACCTGGACCGACATCTCGGCCAACCTGCCCGACGTGCCCGCGGACTCGGTGAAGATCCTGCCCAACGGCGGCCTCGCCCTCGGGACCGACCTCGCGGCGTTCTACCGGGCGCCGGGCGCCACGGACTGGAAGGTCCTCGGCCGCAACCTGCCGACGACGTCCGTGCAGCAGCTGAAGACCGGCCCGGACGGCAAGCTGTACGCGGCCACCTTCGGGCGCGGCATCTGGGCCGTCGACCTGCGGCGCTTCGACTACAGGGACGTGGTCGGCGACGTGGCCGGGGACCAGGAGGACTGAGCGTTCCACTGAGGCCCGGCCCGCCGAACGTCGGCGGGCCGGGCACCGGCGTTGCGGAACCGGTGTTGCGGAACCGGCGTTGCGGAACCGGCGTTGCGGAACCGGTTCGGGGGCCGCACCGTCCAAGCGGCGACCCCCGACGATCAGGAGACCCCGCCCCGTGAAGCGACCCGCCGCCACCATCGCCGCCGGCACCCTGCTCCTCGCGCTGGCCACCGCCGCGTGCAACTCCACGGCCGCGCCGCCGACTCCGTCGCCGACACCGGCCGTCACGGGCACGCCGTCCACGCCGTCCACGGCGCCGAGCCCGTCCACGGCGTCGAGCCCGTCCAGCTCGCCTGCTGCGCCGACGCCCACCGCCACGGGACGGCCCACGACGATGCCGACCGCCCCGAGCACGGCCGTGACCACCCCGCCGCCCATGCGCCCGACGCCCGCCCCGACCTTCTCCCTCGGCCCCGACAACCCCACCGACCTCCCGCACCGCCCGGTCCCGGCGGGGTAGCGCGAGTTCGCGCTTCCCAGGTGTGCGCCCCCTGCGGACAGGGCGCGCGCCGGGGTCCCCCATTCGAGCGATCGTCCGTATGCCTGATGAACAGTACGCTCGCGCACACCCGCTGCCGCCAGGGCATCATGCGAGCACGAACTCGATTGCCTCGTGGCGCGGGACGCACCCGAACCCCAGAAACGAGGTACTGCTGGTGGCACTGACAGCCGCAACGGTCACGGCCGAACTCGAGGCAGCGAGCACGGTCGGCGACCCGGAGGCCGACGCCCTGGTCTCGGAGCTGATCGAGAAGAGGGAGATCGACGGGGTCAACGCCCTCTTCCGCACCGTGGGCACCCTCAAGCCCGGGCAGGACCTCACCCGACTGCCCGACCGGCTGGCCGACTTCCTGCGCGAGGCGGCGGCGCCGCCGCCGGACTGGAGCGAGGCCGACGTCAAGGCCGCCGAGGGCTTCTTCGCCCACCACCACGGCGAGGCGTCCATGCTGCAGGGCACCGTCGGCCTCATCGGCACCTACCTCTCCCCGACCGGCGCGTTCACCCTGCGCTCGACCGGCCGCCTGGGCGGCGTGGAAGGGCCCGGCCGACGGCTCTCGCAGTCCAGCCGGCTGTTCATCGACATGGGCGACAAGGACGCCCTGCGCAACGGCACCCTGGCCGCGAACGTCACCAAGGTGCGCCTGGTCCACGCCTCGGTGCGGCAGTTGCACAAGAAGAGCGGGGAGTGGGACTACGCGAAGTGGGGCGAGCCGGTCTCGCAGAAGTACACGACCGGCGCCGCCTGCGTCTTCAGCACCCAGATCCTGCAGGCCATGCGGAACCTCGGGATCGACGTGTCGAAGGACGACGCCCGCGGCTTCGTCTGCGCCTGGCACTACGTCAACCACTACCTCGGCACCCCGGAGAGGTGGCAGCTGCCCAAGGACGCCGATGAGCTCGAACGGCTGTGGAACCAGGAACGCGACCGGGAATGGCGGAAGTCGGAGGACGGCGTCTTCATGACCGCCCAGGCCGTCAGGTTCTACCGGGACTTCCTCAAGCCGGGAATGAGCGACGCCTACCTCGCCCTCTCCCGCGTCGCCCTCACCGACAAGTACGCCGACATGGCCGGCCTGGACCGGACGCCGCTGTCGGAGGCGGGCAAGGTCGCGGCCGCCGGCCACGGCATCGTCAGCGGCATCGGTGGCGGCCTGCTCGGCGGCGCCGCGAAGCAGGTCACGGGCGTCAACCCGTACAAGGACATCCTCGGAGCCGTGTCCGAGGCGTTCAGCAAGGTCGAGCGGTACGCCCTCACCCACGACCAGGACGACCAGCCGCAGATGCACCAGGACCTCCACGACAACCGCTGACGCCCCAGCCCTTCGGGCCCCGCCCGCTCAGGGCCGGGCCCGACGGCCGGCTTCCTCCAGGGCGTCAGAGGGACCTTGTCGGTGGTCCCACCCGTCACCGCTGCCCTTCCAGCGGTCGCCGGCGAAGTAGACGAGGGCGGCTTCGAGGTCGAGGGGGAGGGCGCTGGTCGGGCCGAGGTCCCAGATGCGGGCCCAGCCTTTCGAGTCAGTGAGGGCCTTCGGGACAATCAGGCCCTCTTTGAGCTCCAAGGCGACGTGGTACTGGTTCGGCAGGACGTCGCCGTCGGTCCCGTGAACCCGCACCGCAGTCACGTCCTCCCACCGCACTCGAAGTTTGCGGCCCCGGTTGATCTCGACCGTCTCGGCGTCGATCCGGAGCCTCGTGGCCACGGCCCACAGGGCGACCGCCATCAGGACGAGCGTGACCGTCACCCCCACGAACTGGAACTGGTGCCTGCGGAACAGGTCCCAGCTCTGCTGCCAGTCCGCTCTCGGGCCGTCGTGTGCAGTGAGCGGCGAGGCGACGGCGAGGTACGCGAGGACCGGCATGGCGAGGTCGAGGGCGAGGAACCACACGGTGCGGACGGTGTGGGCGCTGCTGCGCATGAGGACGGTGCGCGGTGTCCACGCCTCGGCCGCGGACCGGTCGGCGTCCGCTCCGGCGAGGCGCCGGCGCAGTTCGGTGTGCCGGTACTGGTGGACGCCGCCGACCTGGCGCAGCAGGCCCAGTCCGTGTGCGTCCTCCAGGAAACCCATCACGTCCCACGGAAGGCGCCCGAACAGCCACAGTTCGACCCGCGTGGCGGTCCAGCGCCCCCATCGGCTCATCGCGACGAGGGCCAGGGCCGAGCAGGACCAGGCGGTGAGGAAGGACACGGTGGGGATGAGGGGACTGTCGTGGGTCTGCGAGAAGACCGCCATCGAGAGCCCGGCGATGGCGGGTGCGACGACCGCCGCCTCGATCAGGGCGATCCGCCGTTCGTCGGCGAGCAGCATCCTGGGCTTCGTGGCCGTGTCGTACTCGGCCCGCCGCGTGAGGAGGAGGCCCGACAGCGTGGGCAGGGCGACGGTGGGCACGACCGCGGGGACGCCGCCCGGAACGACCGTTGCCGCACCGACGAGGCTTGCGGCGAGCAGGGCCATGATGACCTGGATCCTGGGTGCGGCCGGCCGGCGGGGGCGGCCGTCGAGGCCGGGGAACAGGTGCCGGGCGGTGGTGCGTCCGAGGACCGTGGAGATGGTGGCCAACTCGGCGACGAGGTCGATCGCTTCGGTGGTGGTGCCGGGCCACAGGAGCCGGTCGAGGGAGAGGAGCGCCAGGACGGCCGTGAGGACGATGCCGCCCCATGCGAGCGGATGCGTGACCACGCCGCGCAGCTGCCACCACGCGATGTCCTGTGTCCGGCGGCGGATCAACTGCCGGGCCAGGAAGTCGTGGTACGTCCGGGCGTCCTTCACACCGCACCGGCGGACGGGCTTGGATTTGGAGGCGGATGCCGGGGCCCGCGAGTAAACGGCGGGGATCAACTCGTCGAGGAGGTGGCCTTCGACGTCCGCGCGTGTCGGAAACCTTGCGGAGTCGAGGAGTGCGCGAGGATCTCGGGCCCCGCTCGCGTAGACCTTCGTCGCGAGCCAGAGCATCAGGGGTGAGGAGAAGGCCGCCGCGACGGGTCCGTCAGGACTTCGTGTGATCTGCTCGAAGACTTCTTCCCACTGGGGAAGTTGGTCCTCACGGCATTTCCCGGTGAGATAGTGCCGTCCGGCTTCCGGGGACATCGGACAGGCCTGGATCACCGGGATGTGCCGGAGTTCGGAGTCCGGGGGAATCTTCTCGATCGCTTCCGGCCGCGACAGCAGGACCAGGGGCACCTTGGTGTTCGCGCGCCAGCCGTCGATTCCGAGGACGACCTCCTGGCCGGAGAGGGACATGAGCTCATCGAGGCCGTCCAGGATGGGGATGACTCTCTTCCCGGTGACCAACGACTGCACCTCGTGATTCCATGCAGGGCGCGCCGCGGCCCGGTAGTCCTGCTGGATGCGCTCGATGACCCAGTCCTGAAGGTTCTTCTTGGGCGTCCAGCCCGAGAGCGACAGCAGGACGGGAACGGGATCCCCCGACTTCCGGTGGTGCAGCAGGTCGAGGACGAGGAGCACTGCCAGGGACGACTTCCCCGCTCCGGCGGGTCCGGTGATGACCAGCCGGGCGGGGTCGAGCGTCCGGATCCGGGAGAGTGCCTCATCAGTGTCGATCGACTCTTCGAGGGCGCCGAGTTGCCGTGCGTCCCAGCGAACCGGCATGCGTACGGAACCGGTCAACCGGCGGGCGTTGGCCTCGTCTTCCCATTGGACGAGCACGTGTCTGGCCAGTTCGTCCTCGGCGGGCGAAGGGGGCGCGTAGTTGTTGACGGTGTGCGCCTGGATCACATTCCCCGTGACCTGTCCGTCAAGGTTGTTGTGTACCGAGTCAGTCACGCCGTCATGATGACATTCCCTCAGGGCTTGAGGATCAGCCGGATCGGGTTGCCCGCCTTCTGCTCCAGGGCTTCGACGGCCTTGGCGGCGTCGGCGAGCGGGAAGGTGCCGCTGACCGAGCGGGAGAAGTCGAGGCGGCCGCCCCGTGTGAGGGCGACGAGGTCGATCACGTCCTGGGACTGGGAACCGTAGTGGCCGCGGATCTCCTGGCGCAGGAAGCTGACCATGGTGCCCTTGGTGATGGTGAGGGGCTGGTCGGTGAGGCCGACCAGGACCAGGCGGCCGCGTTCGCCGAGGGCGGCCATCGCCTGCTCGCGCACGGGGGCCGCGCCGGCGAAGTCGAAGGCGGCGGCGAGCGGGCGGCCGCCGGTGGCCTCGCGCAGGTGGGCGGCGAACCCGGGGTCGAGCGGGTCGAGGGCGGCGTCGGCGCCGAAGGCGAGGGCGCGTTCGCGGGCGGCGGGGAGGGGGTCGACGGCGACGATGGGGAAGGCGCCGATGGCGCGCAGGAGTTGGACGCCGTGGGCGCCGAGTCCGCCGACACCCCAGACGCCGACGGCCTCGGCCGGGCGGACGGCGCCGGTGGCGGTGATGGCGGCCCACGGGGTGGAGACCGCGTCGGGGATGAAGCAGGCCTGCTCGAAGGGGAGTTCGTCGGGGATCGGCACGAGGGTGGTGGCGGTCGCGAGGCTGTACTCGGCCCAGCCGCCGTCGTAGTCGACGCCGCGCGTGAAGACGACGCCGCCCCGGTGCTCGCCGGCCTGGAGGAGGACGCGGTCGCCGACGGCGGCGGTGGTGACGCCCTCGCCGAGGGTGTGGACGGTGCCGGCGACCTCGTGGCCGAGGGTCACCTTGTCGCCGGGGAGGTAGAAGGGCTTGAGGGTGCCGTCGATCAGGTGGACGTCGGACAGGCAGACGCCCGCCGCCTCGACCTTGATCAGGACCTCGCCGGGGCCGGGCACCGGGACGGGCACCTCCTCGACGGCGAACGTGCCCTTCGTGACGTCGAGGCGGCCGGCGAGCATCGTGGCGGTCATCCGGATCTTCCCTTCCGACGGGGGCGGCGCGGCCGGGGGATCGTCTCCGGGCCCGCCCCGCGCACTTACTTGTTGGTCAACAAGCAAGTTCGACACTAGCATGGTGCCATGCCCACGCACGATGGTCCGGACGCCGCTTCTCCGGGCACCCCGTCCCGCCGCACCCAGGCCGAGCGGCGCGCCCAGGCCGAGGCCGCCCTGATCGCCGCCGCGGCCCGGCTGATCGCCCAGCACGGCAGTGCCGGCGTCACGCTCGCGCGGGTGGGGGAGGAGGCGGGCTTCAGCCGGGGGCTGGCCTCGCACTACTTCGGCTCGAAGGCCGCCCTGCTGGCCCGGCTGCAGGAGGAGGCGCTGGCGGAGGCGATGGCCGCCGCCGCGCCCGAGCGCAGCGGTGCCGGGGCGGTGGACGAGCTGTGCGGGTTCGCCCGGGGGTGCCTGGAGGGGGTGCGGAAGCCCACCGACCTGGGGCGGGCGTTCGTCGTCCTCGGGGCGGAGGCGCTCGCGGGGGCGTCCGAGCTGACGGCGGCGGTCGCGGAATTGGACGCCCGTACGCGGGCGTGGGTGGCCGACGTCGTCCGGCACGGCGTGGCCGGGGGTGAGGTGCGGGCGGCGCTGGACCCCGGGGCGTTCGCGCTGGCCATGGTGGGCCTGGTCAAGGGGCTCGTCGTCCAGGGCGCCACCGACCCGGACGCGTTCGACGTGACGGCCGCGACCGCGGAGGCCGAGCGCTGGATCCGGCTGGCACTGGTCGCCGCCTGAGTCCGGCCGCGAGGCGTTACGGACGGACCGTGAGGCCGTCCAGCACGAGGTCGAGCAGGCGCTCCGCCTGCGGCCGGTGTTCGGCGCCCGCCGAGGTGAGGGCGATGCCTTCGAGGGCGGCGAAGACGTCGGTGGGCCGGATGTCGGTGCGGATCGCCCCGGCGGCCGTGCAGGCGTCCATCAGCGACGTGATGGCGGCCTGGATCATCTCCCGGCTGTGCCCGTAGGGGCTGCTCCCGGTCGCGGCGATCGCCCGCAGGGCGTCGATCATGCCGTACTTGGCGGTGACGTAGTCCAGGAAGAGGCGCGTCCACGCCCGCAGGGCCTGCATGGGCGGCTCCTGCGCGAGCAGGGCGGGGGCGGCCTCGCACAGGTGGGCCACCTCGTTGCGGTAGACCGCTTCGACGAGGGCCTCGCGGGTGGGGAAGTTGCGGTACAGCGTCGCGCTGCCGACGCCGGCCTCCCTGGCGATGCGCTCCAGGTGGGCGTCCAGGCCCTCCGTCGTGAAGACGCGCACGGCGGCCGTGAGGATCTTCTCCCTGTTGCGCTGCGCGTCGGCCCGCAGCGGTCGCGGCGCTACGTCGCTCATCGGTGTTCGCCATCCCTTCCCGGAAGTCTGGCGGCAGCCTATCGACTTGCTAAGCGGAGGCATCCCCACTTAGCGTGAGAATAAGTGGGGGCGTCTCCGCTTTCACTGTGGGTCGTGGTGACGACCCGCACGCAGCCAGGGGAAGGGACCGATCATGTCGGGTATCCAGGGCAAGGTCATCGCGATCACGGGAGCCAGCAGCGGCATCGGGGAGGCGACCGCGACGTACCTCGCCGAGGAAGGCGCCCGGCTCGTGCTCGGGGCCCGGCGCGAGGACCGTCTGGCCGCCGTCGTGGACGGCATCACGGCGAAGGGCGGCACCGCCGTCGGTGTCATCGTCGACGTCACGCGCCGCGAGGACCTCCAGCGGCTGACGGACACCGCCGTCGAGTGGTACGGCCGGCTCGACGTCCTCGTCTCCAATGCGGGCACGATGGCCGTCTCGCCGTTCGACGACCTGCGTCAGGACGACTGGGACGCGATGGTGGCCACCCACATCACCGGCCTGCTCAACGGCATCGGGGCGGCCCTGCCGGTCTTCCGTCGCCAGTGCTCCGGCCAGTTCGTCAACGTCGCCTCCACCGCCGCTTATGTCGTCAAGTCGCCGCAGGGCGTCTATGCGGCGACCAAGACGGCGGTGAAGGTGCTCACCGAGGGGCTGCGGCAGGAATCCGGGCCCGATCTGCGCGTCACCCTCGTCTCGCCCGGCTTCACCAATACCGAAGGGGTCGGCAAGGGTGCCAGCCCCGAGGCGGCCGCCGCGATGACCCGGCAGCGCGACGAGATCGCCATGCCGCCGTCGGCGATCGCCTCGGCCATCGGCTACGCGATCGGGCAGCCCGAGGGCGTCGACGTCAGCGAGATCGTCGTCCGGCCCACCGCGCAGGCCTGACCGTCCATCACATCTTCTCCGCAAGCGGAGAATTGACTGACAGATGTCAACTCCGTCCGCTAGCGTGCCCGTTGGGGGATCGCATACGCAGCAAGGGGAGGAGAAGCATGTCCAGGAGGATGCGCATCGCGGCTCTGACGGCCGTCGTCGTGCTCGGACCGACGAGCACTGCGGCGGCGCAGGCCGCGCCCGCGGGCGAGACCGTCGTGACGGTGAGCGGCGAGCGGCCGGTGCCGCTCGTCAGCCCGGACGGCGGCACGCTGTACGTCGTCGCCGTCGAGAGCGACCGCAGCGTGAGCGTCAAGACGGTGGACGTCCGGACGGGCGCGACGCGGGGGCGGGTGGGGCTGGGCGCGCTGGAGTGGGGCGTCAACGCCGCGCTCAGCGCGGACGGTTCGCGGCTGTACGTCGCGGACGGGCAGCGGCTCGTCGTCGTCGACACCGCGGGGAGGGCCGTGCTCGCGACCGTCGCGCTGCCCGACCAGCCGCGCCCGGCCCGCTGGAGCGCCGGCCCGGCGCTCGGCCTGGCCGTCGGCGCGGACGGCGGCACGGTGTACGTGTCGCAGCGCGGGCCGATGCACTACAAGCAGAAGCCGGGTCCGGGTCGGATGCTCACCTTCGACACCGCTCGGCGGGTGTTCACCGGCTCCGTCCCGCTGCCCTCCAGCGGTGTGGGTGCCCCGGTGGTGCGGCCGGGCGGGCGGGACCTGTACATCGGCACCTCAAGCGGCATCCAGCACTGGAGGACGGCCGGCCCGGCCCTCGTCGGCACGGTGGCCGGGACGGTCTCGGCCGCCGAGTTCGACCTGGCTTTCTCCCCGGACGGCACGCGGCTCTTCGCCGTCGACGGGGGCTCGTCCGGCCGGGGCGACCTCATCGACCCCGCGACCGACACGGTGAGCCGGCACGTCACGCTCGCCCCCGAGGGCTCGACCGTGAACACGGCCCGGGCCGGGGCGGACGGCAGCCGGTTCTACGCGGTGAAGGACAACGCCCCGAACAAGGCGCAGATCCTCTCCGTGGACGCCGCGACCGGCGAGACCGTCCCGGAGGAGGGCGTCACCGTCGCCGAGGAGCAGCTCAGCGGCCTCGCCGTCGGGCCGGACGCCCTCGTCGCCGGCGGGTCCAACGGCGGCTACCAGGCGCGGCTACACGTGATCCCCCTTCCCTGACGACCAGGCCTCGACCCACGCGGCGGGCCACGGGGTGCTCGTGCGCTCGCCGCGGGGGACGTGAACCGCCACGTACCGTCCCGAGGCGGCGAGTCGGCCGTCCTCCGCGCGGATCTCGAAGCGGAGGGTGATGGACGTCGTGCCGATGCGTTCGACGGTGAGTTCGGTCGTCACCTCCTGGCCGAACCACAGCGGCGCGCTGAAGTCGGCCTCGTAGCGGACGCGCGGGGCCGCGCCGAAGTAGCCGGTGATGCCGCGGGTGCGCATCAACTCGGCCTCCGCCGCCTCGACGTAGCGCACGATCGCGGTGTTGTGGTGGTGGCCGGCCGCGTCGGTGTCCATCCACTCGACGCGGCTGCGGTGGACGGCGCTCGCGAAGCGCGCACCGTCCACCGGCTCAGGAGACGGGGGCCGGTTCACGGGGCGGGGTCCAGCGGAGGTGGACGGCCCGGTCGGGGTCCTCGGCGCGCAGCAGGGTGAGGCGGGGGCGGATGGCGTCGGTGCGGGAGGTGGGGGGTTTGCGGCTGCCGGCGCGGTAGGGGAGGGGCCAGTCGGCGGCCGGGCCGCGGTAGTCCTGTTCGGCGGCGGCGTGCAGCGTCCACTGCGGGTCGTAGAGGTGGGTGCGGCCGATGGCGCAGAGGTCGGCGCGGCCGGCCATGAGGATGGAGTTGACGTCGTCGTAGGAGGCGATGGCGCCGACGGCGATGACGGCGGTGCCGGTGACCGCGGCGACCTCGTGCCGGATCCGGTCGGCGTACGGGGTCTGGTAGGAGCGGCCGTAGGCGGGGCGTTCGTCCTTGGTGACCTGGCCGGTGGAGACGTCGATGCCGTCGGCGCCGTGGGCGATGAAGGCGCGGGCGATCTCGACGGCGTCGTGTTCGGTGTTGCCGTCGGGGGCCCAGTCGGTGGCGGAGATGCGCACGATCACCGGGCGGTCGGCGGGCCAGGCCGCGCGGACGGCGTCGAAGACCTCCAGGGGGTAGCGCAGGCGGTTCTCCAGCGGGCCGCCGTACTCGTCGGTGCGGTGGTTGGCCAGCGGGGAGAGGAAGGACGAGAGCAAGTAGCCGTGGGCGCAGTGGAGTTCGAGGAGGTCGAAGCCGGCTTCCGCGCCGCGCCGGGCGGCGGCGACGAACTCGGCGGTGATCCGGTCGAGTTCGGCGCGGGTAAGCTCGCGCGGCGTCGCGGAGGCGGGGCCGTAGGGGACTTCGGACGGTCCGACGACGTCCCAGTTGCCCTGCTCCAGCGGTTCGTCCATGCCCTCCCACATGAGCCGGGTCGAGCCCTTGCGGCCGGAGTGGCCGAGCTGGAGGCCCATCCGGGCGGTCGAGTTGGCGTGCGCGAAGGAGACGATGCGCTGCCACGCGTCACGCTGCCCGTCGTTCCACAGGCCCGTGCAGCCGGGGGTGATGCGGCCCTCGGGGGAGACACAGACCATCTCGGTCATGACCAGGCCGGCACCGCCCATCGCCTTCGAGCCGAGGTGGACGAGGTGGAAGTCGCCGGGGAGGCCGTCGACGGCGGAGTACATGTCCATGGGCGAGACGATGACGCGGTTCTTGAGCTCCAGCGGCCCGAGCCGGAAGGGCTGGAACATCGCCGGGACGACGCTGTCGGCGCCCTGCGCCTTCGCGAAGGCCTCGTCGACGCGGTCGGCGAAGCGCGGGTCGCGGGTGCGGAGATTGTCGTAGGTGATGCGGCGGGAGCGGGTGAGCAGGTTGAAGCAGAACTGCACGGGCTCCTGGCCGGTGTACATGCCGATGTTCTCGAACCACTCCAGGGAGGCCTGGGCGGCGCGCTGGGTGGACTCGACGACCGGGCGGCGCTCGGCCTCGTAGGCCGTCAACGCCCCGTCCAGCGTGGGGTGTTCATGCAGGCAGGCGGCGAGGGCGAGGGCGTCCTCCATGGCGAGCTTGGTGCCCGAGCCGATCGAGAAGTGCGCGGTGTGCGCGGCGTCGCCGAGCAGGACGAGCCCGCCGTCGTGCCAGCGCTCGTTGCGCACGGTGGTGAAGTTGAGCCAGCGCGAGTTGTTGGCGAACAGCCGGTGTCCGTCGAGCTCGTCGGCGAACAGGGCGCGGATCCGCTCCACGGCGGGCTCGTCGGAGGCGCCGGGCGGGAGGTCGGGGCCGGTGTCGAAGCCGGCCCGGCGCCACACGTCCTCGTGCATCTCGACGATGAAGGTGGAGCCGGTGGCGGAGTAGGGGTAGCCGTGGACCTGCATGGTCCCCCACTCGGTCTGCTTGATGAAGAACTGGAAGGCTTCGAAGACCAGGTCGGTGCCGAGCCACATGTACTTGTTGCGGCGGGTGTCGAGCGTGGGCCGGAAGGCGTCCGGACTCGCCTGCCGGACGGCCGAGTTGACGCCGTCGGCGGCCACGACCAGGTCGTGCCCGGCGCGCAGCGCGGCGGTGTCCGGCGCGGGCGTGCCGAAGCGCAGGTCGACGCCGAGGCCGCGGCAGCGCTCCTGGAGCAGGTGCAGCAGCTCGCGGCGGCTCATGGCGGCGAAGCCCTGGCCGCCGACGGTGTGGGTGCGGCCGCCGACGTGGATGTCGATGTCCGTCCAGCGGGCGAAGCGGTCGGCCATGGCGGCGGCGAACTCGGCGTCCGCGTTCTCGATGCCGCCGAGCGTCTCGTCGGAGAAGACCACGCCGAAGCCGAAGGTGACGTCGGGCGCGTTGCGCTCCCACACGGTGACCTCGTGGGCGGGGTCGAGCTGCTTCATGAGCGCGGCGAGGTACAGGCCGCCGGGGCCGCCGCCGACGATCGCGATCTTCACTGGGTTCCTTTCTCGGCAGGGGCCTGGCCGCCGCTGCGCTCGCCGTCCGCGACGAGCCGGCGCAGCACGAAGCGCTGGAGCTTGCCGCTGGTGTTGCGGGGCAGGGCGTCGCAGAACCGCACGTCGCGCGGGTACTTGTAGGGGGCCAGGACCTGTTTGACGTGGTCCTGGATCTCCCTGGCCTTGGCGGCGGCCGCCTCGCCGTCCGGGACGCCGTCGCGCAGGACGACGAACGCGCAGACGACGGAGCCGCGTTCGGGGTCGGGCTTGGCGACGACGCCGGACTCGACGACGTCCGGGTGGGTGTCGATGGCGGCCTCGACCTCGGGGCCGCCGATGTTGTAGCCCGAGGAGACGATCATGGCGTCGCTGCGGGCCTGGTAGAAGAAGTAGCCGTCGGCGTCGCGGTGGAAGAGGTCGCCGGTGACGTTCCAGCCGTCCACGACGTACTCGTCCTGGCGCGGGTCGTCCAGGTAGCGGCAGCCGACCGGGCCGATGACGGCGAGCCGGCCGGGCTCGCCGGGGCCGAGCTCGTGGCCGTCGAGGTCGAGGATGGTGGCCCGGTAGCCGGGCAGCGGGCGGCCGGTGGCGCCGGGGCGGATGTCGTCGCCGGCGGCGGAGATGAAGATGTGCAGCAGCTCGGTGGCGCCGATGCCGTCGATGACGCGCAGGCCGAGGCGGTCGCGCAGCTGCTCCCAGGTGCTCTGCGGGAGGTGCTCGCCGGCCGAGACGGCGACGCGCAGCCCGGCGAGCCGGTGCTCCTGCTCCTCCCGCAGGATCGCCTTGTACGCGGTGGGGGCGGTCGCGAGGACGGTGACGCCGTGGCGCTCGACGTGTTCGGCGAGCTGGAGCGGGGTGGCGGTCTCGGTGAGCAGCACGCAGGCGCCGGCGCGCAGCGGGAAGACGACGAGCATGCCGAGGCCGAAGGTGAAGGCGAGCGGCGCGGAGCACGCGACGGTGTCGCCGGGGCCGAGGCCGAGGAGGGGGCGGCCGAAGGTGTGGTCGATGGAGAGCACGTCGCGGTGGAAGTGCATGGTGATCTTGGGGACGCCGGTGCTGCCGGAGGTCGGACCGAGCAGGGCGACGTCGTCGGCGGCGGTCGGGACGTTGGTGAACTCGCCCGACTTGGCGGCGGTGCGGGCGAGGAGGTCGTCCGGGGTGTCCGCGCCGTGGGTGACGATCACGAGGGAGGCGTTCTGGAGCCGCTCGACCTCCTCGGTGTGGCGGTGGTCGACGAGTGCGACGGCGGGCCTGGTGCGTTCCACGACCGGGGCGAGCTCGCGGGCGCGCAGCGCGGCCATCGTGGTGACGGCCACGCCGCCCGCCTTGAGCACGCCGAGCCACGCGGCCACCGCCCAGGGGTTGTTGGGCGAGCGGAGCAGCACGCGGCCGCCGGGCACGAGGCCGAGGTCCTCGGTGAGCACCTGGGCGACCTGGTTGGCGCGGCGCCGGAGGAGGCCGTAGGACCAGGTCTCGCCGTCGGGCGTGCGGAGGGCGGGGAGGTCGGGGCCGTGCTCCGCCACCGGGCGGTCGATCAGCTCGGTGGCGGCGTTGAGCCGGTCCGGGTAGTGCAGTTCCGGCGTGGTGAACTCGATCGTCGGCCAGTGGTCCGCCGGCGGGAGGTGGTCGCGGGTGAAGGTGTCCTGGTGGGCCGAGGGTGAGAGGGACAACGGACGGGTCCTTCCGGGGGAACTCGCGGGCGGTGGGGGCGCCGCGGGCCTGTCTTCGAACCCCCGCCGTCCGCCCGGAGGGCGGGCGTGGCGGCGTCTGGGTGCGTGCATCGCAAGGCGGAGGAGGGAGTTCCATGCGGTGGGGGCACCTCCCGGCCGTCAGGCTGGGGGACATCGGCGACCGACGACAACGCGGCGAGGTGCGTGCCC
>NZ_JBHVPD010000097.1:0-41599 GCF_042887525.1 Kitasatospora sp. NPDC057936 | reverse complement strand
GATCGCCCGCGACCTCATCCTCTGGTTGGCCGCCCGGAGCTTCCCCGGGCGGCCAACAAGGCACACCTTCGACGCCTTCTAAAACAGGCCCTAGCGCGCCCCGGCCGCCCGGTCGGCGGCCTGCGCCCGCAGCGCCCGCTCGACCCCGGCCCTCGCCTCGACGACCTGGCGCCGCAGCGCCGGCGCCGGCTCGGCCGCGGCCAGCCACGCGTCGGTGGCGTCGACCGTCGCCTGCGACACCTGCAGCGCCGGGTACAGCCCGCCGATGATCTGCTGTGAGATCTCGTGGCTGCGGGTCTCCCAGACGCCCTTGACGGCGTCGAAGTACTTCGCCGCGTACGGTGCGAGCAGCTCCCGCTGGTCGGCCTGCTGGAAGCCGGCGATGGTGGCCTCCTGCACGTAGTTGGTGAGCGTGTCGGACTCGACGACCGCCGCCCACGCCTGCGCCTTGGCCTCGGCGGTGGGCCGGGCCGCGCGGCAGGTGGCGGCGTGCTCCTGGCCGGCCGCGGTGTTGTCGCGCGCCAGCTCGGCGGCGACGGCCGCCTCGTCGGCGCGTCCGGTGGCCGAGAGCCGGACCAGCAGGGTCCAGCGCAGCTCGGTGTCGACGGCCAGGCCCTTGATCTCGGTGGTCCCGGCGAGCAGCCCGGCGAGCAGGTCGAGCTGGGCGTCGGTGCGGGCGACGGAGGAGAGCGTGCGGGCCCAGGCCAGCTGGTGGTCGCTGCCGGGCTCGGCGGCCCGCAGGTGCTCCTCGGCGGCGGCGGCCCAGCGGGCGAGGCCCTCCTCGCGCCAGGCCGGGTCGGTGTAGGCGTCGAGGGCGAGCTTGACCTGCCGTTGCACGGACTGGACGACGCCGATGTCGCTCTCGCGCCCGATGCCGGAGAGCGCGAGCGCCAGGTAGTCGCGGGCGGCGAGTTCGCCGTCGCGGGTCATGTCCCAGGCGGAGGCCCAGCACAGGGCGCGGGGCAGCGACTCGGTGAAGGCGCCGAGGTGTTCGGTGACGACGGCGAGCGAGTCCTCGTCGAGCCGGATCTTGGCGTAGGAGAGGTCGTCGTCGTTGAGCAGGACGACGGCCGGCCGGTGCCGTCCGACGAGCTCCGGCACCTCGGTGCGCGGCCCGTCGACGTCGAGCTCGATCCGGTCGGTGCGCACCAGGGTGTCGCCGTCGGCGAGTTCGTACAGGCCGATGGCGATGCGGTGCGGGCGCAGCACGGCCTCGCCCTTGGCGCCGGCGGGGAGGGCGGGGGCCTCCTGGAGGACGGTGAAGGACTCGATCTCGCCGTCGGTGTTCAGGACGATCGAGGGGTGCAGCACGTTGATGCCGGCGGTCTCCAGCCAGGCCTTGGACCACGCCTTGAGGTCGCGTCCGCTGGCCTCCTCCAGCGCGCCGAGGAGGTCGCCGAGGCGGGTGTTGCCCCAGGCGTGGCGCTTGAAGTAGGCCTGCACGCCCTGGAAGAAGGCGTCCTGGCCGACGTAGGCGACGAGCTGCTTGAGCACCGAGGCGCCCTTGGCGTACGTGATGCCGTCGAAGTTGACCTGGACGTCCTCCAGGTCGTTGATGTCGGCCATGATCGGGTGGGTGGACGGCAGCTGGTCCTGCCGGTACGCCCAGGTCTTCATCTGGTTGGCGAAGGTGGTCCAGGAGTGCGGCCACCGGGAGCCGGGCGCCTCGGCCTGGCAGACGGCCTCGGCGAAGGTCGCGAAGGACTCGTTCAGCCAGAGGTCGTTCCACCACTCCATGGTGACGAGGTCGCCGAACCACATGTGGGCGAGCTCGTGCAGGATCGTCGCGGCGCGGGCCTCGTAGGCGGCGTCGGTGACCTTGGAGCGGAACACGTACTGGTCGCGCAGGGTGACGGCGCCCGCGTTCTCCATCGCGCCGGCGTTGAACTCCGGGACGAACAGCTGGTCGTACTTGGCGAACGGGTAGGGGTAGTCGAACTTCTCCTGGAAGTAGTCGAATCCCTGCTTGGTGACCTCGAACACGGCCTCGGCGTCGAGGAATTCGCGCAGCGAGGGCCGGCAGTAGACGCCGAGCGGCACCTTCTGGTCGCCGTTCTCGTAGCTGTCGAACACGCCGACGTAGGGGCCGGCGATCAGCGCGGTGATGTAGGTGGAGATGCGGCCGGTCGGCTCGAAGGCCCACACCCGGGTGTCCCCGTCGCCGGTCGGCTGCGGCGTCGGCGAGTTGGAGACGACGACCCAGCCCTCGGGGGCGGTGACGGTGAAGGTGAACGCGGCCTTCAGGTCGGGCTGCTCGAAGTTGGCGAAGACGCGGCGGGCGTCCGGCACCTCGAACTGGGTGTACAGGTAGGTCTCTCCGTCGACCGGGTCGACGAAGCGGTGCAGGCCCTCGCCGGTGTTGGTGTAGGCGCAGTTCGCGACGACGCGCAGCTCGTTCTCGGCCGCGAGGCCCGGCAGCGGGATGCGGCTGTCGGCGAAGCTCGCGGGGTCGAGCGCGGCGCCGTTGAGGGTGATCTCCTCGACGCCCGGGGCGACGAGGTCGATGAACGTGTCCGCGCCGGGGGTCGTGGCGGTGAACCGGACGACGGTGGTGGACCGGAAGGTCCCGCCCTCGCGGGCGGTGCCGAGGTCGAGCTCGATGTCGTACGCGTCCACGTGCAGGAGGTCGGCCCGGGTGCGGGCCTCCTCACGGGTCAGGTTGGTGCCGGGCACTCGCTGAACTCCTTCGTCGGGCTGGTGTTGCGCATCTTCCCATGGGCAACGCGCGGGCCCGCCGAATAATCGCGGGCGGACGGCCCGGGCCGCGCAATGGCGGGGGGACGACGAAGGAGGGGCGGGCCGGGGCCGAAGCCCCGACCCGCCCCTCCCCGGGAGCGACGTCAGTCCGTCGTCACTTCTTCGCCCACTTGGTGAGCGGCGAGTCCGAGCCGTACCGCGAGAAGGTGATGACCTCGCTGGCGTCCTGCGCCATCTTGTACTCGTTCAGGCTGGCGCCGATGTCCATGCCGTCCGGCATGGCCAGGGTCCCGAGGTCGGTCATCGAGCCGTCGGTCGGCGAGAGGGTCACGAGCCGGGCGGGCTTCTTGTACCCCTGGGTGAGGATGGCGCGGACCTTGCCGTCCTTGTCGTACCCGGAGACGAGCCGGATGTCCTGGTTGGCCGTCGGGTTGGCGGCCGACCACAGCCGCTTGCCGGTGGTCAGGTCGTACGCGTTGACGGCGTCCTTGGTCCCGGTGACCTGCGCGTACAGGATGTTCCCGCTGACGACGTTCGCCCTGATCGCGTCGCTCAGGCCGGTCAGGCGCAGGCTGTCGGAGCCGGGCTCCTTGACCGACATCGGGTTGCCCGGCTTGTCGCTCTTGTCGAACGGCAGGACGTAGTCGCCGTTGGTGCCGTTGGTCATGAGCACCACCAGCGGATCCGCGGAGACGACCTTGTCGACCGCCTCGATGCTGCCGGCGAGCGCGAGCGGCGTGCTCTTCTGCGCGCCGGTCTCCGAGTCCACCACGTACAGCTGGGACTTCGGGCTGCTCTCGTAGCAGCGGTCGCTGATCACGATCTGGGCGGCGGCGGTGCGGCCCGTCACGGTGCAGCTGCTGTCGCGCGGCTTCCACGACCAGACGGTGCTGCCGTTGTCGATGCTGACCGCGCCGACCAGCCGGCCGCCGATCGCGACGACCTTGTCGGTGACGGACAGGGTCGGGGAGGAGAGCCGGTCGTTGGAGACCTTGACGCTCCAGGTCAGCTTGCCCGAGGTGAGGTCGACAGCGGCCATGGTGGAGCAGTCGCTGTCACCGGTGTTGAAGGCGACGGCGCCGATGTTCTTGGAGTTGGTGCTGTTCGACGCGGCGCACAGCTCCTTGGCGCCGTTCGGCACCGGGATGGACCACGCGGGCTTGCCGTCGGACAGGTTGTACGCGCGGATGCCGTTGGAGTCCACGCGCACGGCGAGCTTGTCGGTGGCCCAGATGCCGAGCATCTGGGTGCTGCCGTCCGAGTCGGTGGCCTTGGGGACGGACCAGGCGACGTTGTAGCTGGCACCGCTGCCGCCCGTGCCGCCGTTGCCGCTGGTGCCGCTGCTGGTCCCGGTGCTGGTGCTGCCGCCGTCGCCGGAGGTGCCGGTGGTGGTCCCGCCGGTGTTCGCGACCGGGTTGTCGGGGTTGTCCTTCTGCTGGAACAGCACGACCAGCGCGGCGACGATGGCGATCGCGAGCACGCCGCCGATGATGCCGCCCCACACCATGACGGGGTTGCGCTGCTTCGGCACGGCCGGCACCGGCGTGGTCGGGTAGGCGTAGCCGCTCTGCTGCTCCTGCGGGTAGCCGTAGCCGCCGCCGTAGGACTGCCCGGCGTCGGGCGCCTGGTAGCCGCCGGGCACCGGGTCGTACGGGCCGACGGGCGCGCTGGCCGGGGGCGGCGGCGGGGCCTGGGAGGGGAAGGCGGCGGCGGTCGGCGCGTAGGCCGGGCCGGTCGGCGGTGCGGCCGGCGGCGCCGCCGGCTGGGCCGGCGGTCCCGCGGGCGCCGCCGGTCCCGGGATCGCCGAGCCGTCCAGCTGCGTCATCTGGTCGGCGACGGCGGCCGGGTCGACGCCGGGCTGGCGCCCGAACGAGACGCCGCGGTGTTCCTGCGGGCCGCTGCCCGGTGTTTCGCCTGCCCCCGGCGTAGGGTGATCCCCTGCCATCTGATTCCCCGTCATGTCTGGATTCGTCCCCTGCCGGTACCGTCCGCGGTCCGGTGGGACGCGTGAGATTGGGCACCATGGTAGTGGTGACCGGTTTTCGGCTGTCGGCAGGAGCCCGAAAGCCCCCGGACCTCCCCGGGATCCCCCCACCACCTCAACCCCACCGTGACCTGACGACCCCGCCGGCCACCCCGAACGCCCCCCGTCCCCGCCCGGCCGCGCCCCTCCCGCCGCCTCCTCCGCCGCCCGCCGTCACCCTCGCCGCCCCCTGATCCCGCCTCCAGCACCCCTACCTCCCACCCGGAGCCGTAGGCTTCAGGAGTTGAAGGGGACGCCCGGCGGAGGGGTCCCCGCCCCTCTGGGATGGTGGATCATGGCGACGGACACACCGGGCTCGCAGTCATCGCTGCACCGGGCGAACCTGGAGCGCGTGCTGCGGGCCGTGCGGATGGCCGGCTCGCTGACCCAGGCCGAGATCGCCCGCGGCACCGGCCTCTCGGCGGCCACCGTCTCCAACATCGTGCGGGAACTGAAGGAGAGCGGCACCGTCGTCGTCGCCGACACCTCCTCCGGCGGCCGCCGGGCCCGCAGCGTCTCGCTCAGCGGCGACGCCGGCATCGTCGTCGGCATCGATTTCGGCCACACCCACCTGCGGGTCGCGGTCGGCAACCTCGCGCACCGGGTGCTCGCCGAGGAGAGCGCCCCGATCGACGTCGACGTCTCCGCCGCCCAGGGCTTCGACCGCGCCGAGGCCATGGTCGATCGGCTCCTGGCGCAGGCCGGCTTCCGCCCGGACAAGGTGATCGGCGTCGGCCTCGGCGTGCCCGGCCCGATCGACGTGGAGACCGGCGCACTCGGCTCCACCGCGATCCTGCCCGGCTGGACGGGCATCGCCCCCGGCCGCGAGCTGGCCGAGCGGCTCGGCATGTCGGTGCACGTCGACAACGACGCCAACCTCGGCGCGCTCGGCGAGCTGGTCTGGGGCGCCGGCCGCGGTCTGAGCGACCTCGCCTACATCAAGATCGCCAGCGGGGTCGGCGCCGGCCTGGTGGTCAACGGCCAGATCTACCGCGGCCCGGGCGGCACCGCCGGTGAGATAGGGCACATCACGCTGGACGAGGCCGGCCCGGTCTGCCGCTGCGGCAACCGCGGCTGCCTGGAGACCTTCGTCGGCTCCCGCTACCTGCTCTCCCTGCTCTCCTCGACCCTCGGCCCCGACCTCACCCTGCCCAGGGTGGTCGAGCTGGCCCACCAGGGCGACCTCGGCTGCCGCCGGGTGATCGCCGACGCGGGCCGGCAGATCGGCACCGGCGTCGCCACCCTGTGCAACCTGCTCAACCCGCGCCGGGTGATCCTCGGCGGCGACCTCGCCGAGGCCGGTGAGCTGGTGCTGGCCCCGATCCGGGACTCGGTCGCCCGCTACGCGATCCCGAGCGCCGCCCGCCAGCTGTCCGTGGTGCCGGGCACCCTGGGCGGCCGCGCGGAGGTGCTGGGCGCGCTGGCGCTCGTCATGAGCGAGATGGGGGAGTCGGGCGCCCTCGCCGCCGCCTCCGTCAATCGGAATTGACGCGACCCGCTCCCGCCCGGACCCCCGTCACCTCGGGGATCGTCCATGGCCGGCCGGTGGCACCGGGCGCGCCGCTCGGTGTCCGGCAGGCGGACATTAGACTCGACCGGTCGGCACCGACCACGACCGTCGCAGCGGACCGTCGAGGCGCACCGGCACACCGGGCAGCGACGCCCGTCGGACCGGCCGCGGTCCGCGAACACTGAACGAGGAGGAACGGGTGGCCCTGCTGACCCGCATTCGGGGACCGCGCGATCTCGACCGGCTCACGCCCGGACAGCTGGCCGCACTGGCGCAGGAGATCCGGACCTTCCTGGTGACGGAGGTCTCCAAGACGGGCGGCCACCTCGGCCCCAACCTCGGCGTGGTGGAGCTCACCATCGCGCTGCACCGGGTCTTCGACTCCCCGCGCGACCGCATCCTCTTCGACACCGGCCACCAGAGCTACGTCCACAAGCTGCTCACCGGCCGCCAGGACTTCTCGATGCTGCGGATGAAGGGCGGCCTGTCGGGCTACCCGTCCCGCGCCGAGTCCGAGCACGACGTGATCGAGAACTCGCACGCCTCCACCGTGCTCTCCTACGCCGACGGCCTGGCCAAGGCCAACCAGCTCAAGGGCAACAGCGACCCGGTCGTCGCGGTCATCGGCGACGGCGCCCTCACCGGCGGCATGGCCTGGGAGGCGATCAACAACATCGCCGACGCCACGGACCGCCCGGTCGTCATCGTCGTCAACGACAACGAGCGCTCCTACTCGCCGACCATCGGCGGCATGGCCAACCACCTCTCCACGCTGCGCACCACCCAGGGCTACGAGCGCTTCCTGTCCTGGGGCAAGGACGCGCTCCAGCGCACCCCGGTGGTCGGCCAGCAGCTCTTCGAGACGCTGCACGGCGCCAAGAAGGGCCTCAAGGACTTCATCGCCCCGCAGGGCATGTTCGAGGACCTCGGCCTCAAGTACATCGGCCCGATCGACGGCCACGACCTCACCGCCCTGGAGTCCGCGCTGACCAAGGCGCGCGGCTTCGGCGGCCCGGTGATCGTCCACTGCCTCACCGAGAAGGGCCGCGGCTACCACGCCGCCGAGAACAACGACGAGGACCGCTTCCACGCGGTCGGCGTGATCCACCCGGAGACCGGCCTGCCGATCAAGAGCGCGGGCAAGGACTGGACGTCCGTCTTCGCCGAGGAGATGGTCGCGATCGGCCGCGAGCGCGAGGACGTGGTCGGCATCACCGCCGCCATGCTCCACCCGGTCGGCCTGGCCCCGTTCGCGGAGGCCTTCCCGAAGCGGATCTTCGACGTCGGCATCGCCGAGCAGCACGCCGTCACCAGCGCCGCCGGCCTGGCCACCGGCGGCCTGCACCCCGTCGTCGCCGTCTACGCGACCTTCCTGAACCGCGCCTTCGACCAGGTCCTGATGGACGTGGCCCTGCACAAGCTGGGCGTCACCTTCGTGCTCGACCGGGCCGGCGTCACCGGCAGCGACGGCGCCTCCCACAACGGCATGTGGGACATGTCGATCCTGCAGGTCGTCCCGACCCTGCGCCTGGCCGCCCCGCGCGACGCCGACCAGCTGCGCGCCCAGCTGCGCGAGGCCGTCGAGGTCGAGGACGCGCCGACGGTCGTGCGCTACTCCAAGGGCACCGTCGGCCCGGCCGTCGCCGCCGTCGGCCGGGTGGGCGGCATGGACGTGCTGCGCGCCGCGGAGGAGTCCGCCGGGGCGCACCGCGCCGACGTGCTGATCGTCTCGGTCGGCGCGATGGCCGGCACCAGCCTGGAGGTCGCCGACCTGCTGGCCGCCCAGGGCATCACCGCGACCGTGGTGGACCCGCGCTGGGTCAAGCCGGTCGACCCGGCCCTGCCGGGCCTGGCCGCCGAGCACCGCGCCGTCGTCACGATCGAGGACAACGGCCGCGCGGGCGGCGTCGGCGCCGCCGTGGCGCAGGCGCTGCGCGACGCCGACGTGGACCTGCCGGTGCGCGACTTCGGCATCCCGCAGGAGTTCCTGGACCACGCGACCCGGGCCGAGATCCTGGCGGAGATCGGCCTCAACGCCCCGGACATCGCCCGCAAGGTGACCGCTCTGGTGGCCGGTCTGGACAAGGCCGCCACGGAGGCCCGCGTCGAGGCCTGAGCCCCGTCGCAGGGCCGTTTGCCCCAACTCTGTAACAGCTCGTCACAAGACGAGCCGATAATCGCACCGAAAGGCGGGACCGGCGCTGCCCGCGCCGATCCCGCCCGGTAGGTTGTGATGGTGCCGACCACCCCCACCCACCCCCGCCTCGCCGGGCTGGCCCAGCGCCTGCCCGAGCGCGTCCGTACCCACGTCACCACCGGGTACTGGACCAGGCTGGTGCCGGTGCTGGCACTGGTGGCGCTCGCCACCCACATCCCCTCGTTCGCCCGGCCGGTGTGGAGCCCCGACGAGGGCTTCCTGGCCACCCAGGCCCGGATGCTGGCCGACGGCGGGGTCCTGTACGACACCGTGGTCGACCGCAAGCCGCCGCTGCTGCCCTGGCTCTACCAGGCCTGCTTCGCCGTCTTCGGCTCCGCCTCGCTGTGGCCGCTGCGCACCCTCGCGGTGGTCGCCCACCTGGTCACCGCGATCCTGCTGGCCTCCATCGCCCGCGGCCGCTGGGGCAACCGGGCCGGCGCCGGCGCCGGGCTGCTCTACCTGCTGGTGTCCATCGGGCTCTCCCCGGAGGACACCCAGGCGGCGACCTTCGAGGTCTTCATGCTGCCCGCCATGGTGGCCGCCTTCCGCTACGCCGAGCGCCGCCGTTGGCTGGCCGCCGGCATCGCGGTCGCGCTTTGCTCGCTGACCAAGCAGACCGGCGGCGCGGTGCTGCTCCCGGTGCTGTGGATGCTCCTCCAGGACGCCCGCCGCCGCGGGGTGCGCTGGCCGCCCGCCCTGTTCAAGATCGGCTTCGGCTTCGCGCTGCCGATAGCGCTCGTCGCGGTCATCCTGACCAAGCCCAAGGGCTTCCTCTTCTGGGTGGTCACCGGCAGCGGGGACTACGCCTCCTTCGGCGGCGCCTGGCTGCAGATGACCGGCCGCGCGCTCGGCAACTCGGCCATCCTGGTCGCCGCCGGCCTGGGCTTCCTGCTCCCGGTGGGCCGGCGCCTGTGGCTCAAGCACCGCCACCGCCCGCTGCCGGTCGCCGGCGAGGAGCACGGCTCCACCGCCGACCTGTGGGTGTGGCTGCTCTCGTCGGTCGTCGCGGTCAGCGTGGGCTTCCACTTCTTCGGCCACTACTACCTCCAGCTGATGCCGCCGCTGGTGCTCCTGGGCACCGGCGCGGTGGCCACCTCGGCGGTCCGCTGGAAGCCCGTCCTGGTGTACACGACGGTCGCCTCCACCGTCTTCTGGGGCCTCGCCCTGGCCTGGCCGGGGGAGCGGCTCAGCCGCACCACCGAGGTCGCCACCGCGGTGGCCGCCCAGACCACCCCGAAGGACACCGTGCTGGTCTGGGGCATGCACCCCGAGCTGTACTGGCTGGCCGACCGCAAGCCCGCCACCCGCTACCTGACCGCCGGCTTCCTCACCAACTACAGCGGCGGCAAGGACGGCAGCCAGAACGTCGGCGAGCAGTTCAGCGTCTCCAACGCCTGGCAGACCTTCGACAAGGAGCTGGCCAACGGCCTGCCCGAGGTCTTCGTCGACGACTCCGGCATCGCCCCCTACCAGCCCGTGATGGTCCCCAGGATCGAGAACCTGCTGGACACCCACTACGAGATGATCGGCGTCATCGGCGACACCGTCTTCTACCGCCTCAAGCACTGACCCCTGCCTGAAGCACTGGCCCCCGCCTCAAGCACTGACACCACTCCCGGCCCGACAGGCCGGGGGAACGCACGAAGGAGCCCCGGTGACCGTCCAGGTCACCGGGGCTCCGCCGTTCGTACGGGCTACGCCTTACGCGGGCACCGAGGCCACGCCGGGGGCGAGGAACCGCTTGCCGTTCACCCGCTCCGAGACGCCCTCACGGTCCAGGTACGGGGTGATCCCGCCCAGGTGGAAGGGCCAGCCGGCGCCGGTGATCATGCAGAGGTCGATGTCCTGCGCCTCGGCGACGACACCCTCCTCCAGCATCAGGCCGATCTCCTGCGCCACGGCCTCCAGGGCACGGCTGAGGACCTGCTCCTCGGTGAGCACCGAGTCGCCGAAGGCCAGCAGCTCCAGCACCTCGGGGTCGAGGACCTGCTTGCCGTCCACCCAGGTGTAGAAGCCGCGCTTGCCGGCCTTGACCACCTTGCCGAGGTTCTCGGAGACGGAGAACCGCTCCGGGAAGGCGCCGTGCAGGGTCTCCGAGACGTGCAGCGCGATGGCCGGGCCGACCAGCTCCAGGAGCATGATCGGGGACATCGGCAGGCCGAGCGGCTCGACGGCCTTCTCGACGCTGGCGATCGGGGTGCCCTCGTCGATGATGCTCTGGATCTCGCCCATGAAGCGGGTCAGGATCCGGTTCACTACGAACGCCGGGGCGTCCTTGCACAGGACCGAGGTCTTCTTCAGCTTCTTCGACACCGCGAAGGCGGTGGCCAGCGAGGCGTCGTCGGTCCGCTCGCCGCGGACGATCTCCAGCAGCGGCAGGATCGCGACCGGGTTGAAGAAGTGGAAGCCGACGACCCGCTCGGGGTGCTTCAGCTTCGAGGCCATCTCGGTGACCGACAGCGAGGAGGTGTTGGTCGCCAGCACGCAGGTCGGCGAGACCACGTTCTCCAGGTCCGCGAAGACGGTCTGCTTGACGCCCATCTCCTCGAACACGGCCTCGATGACGAAGTCCGCGTCGCCGAAGGCGGCGGCCTTGTCGAGCGAGCCGGTGACCAGGCCCTTGAGGCGGTTGGCCTTGTCCTGGCCGATGCGGCCCTTGCCGAGCAGCTTGTCGATCTCGGCGTGGACGTAGCCGACGCCCTTGTCGACGCGCTCCTGGTCGATGTCGGTGAGGACCACCGGCACCTCCAGACGGCGGGCGAACAGCAGCGCCAGCTGCGAGGCCATCAGACCGGCGCCGACGACGCCGACCTTGGAGACCGGGCGGGCCAGCGACTTGTCCGGCGCGCCGACCGGGCGCTTGGCCCGGCGCTGCACCAGGTTGAAGGCGTAGATGCCGCTGCGCAGCTCGCCGCCCATGATCAGGTCGGCCAGGGCGGCGTCCTCGGCGTCGAAGCCGGCCTGCAGGTCCTGGTCCTTGACCTGGGCGATGATGTCCAGCGCCCGGTAGGCGGCCGGGGCCGCGCCGTGCACCTTGGCGTCGGCGACCAGGCGGCCCCAGGCGACGGCGTCGTCCCAGGCCTTGCCGCGGTCGATCGCCTCGCGCTCGACGGCCACGTCGCCCTTGAGGACCTTGGCCGCCCACAGCAGCGACTGCTCCAGGAAGTCGGCCGGCTCGAAGATCGCGTCGGCGATCCCCAGCTCGAACACGTCCTTGCCCTTGAGCTGCTTGTTCTGCGCCATCGAGTTCTCGATGATGACCTTGACGGCCTTCGCGGGGCCGATCAGGTTCGGCAGGATGGTGCAGCCGCCCCAGCCGGGGACGAGGCCGAGGAAGACCTCGGGCAGCGAGAACGCCGGGACGCCCGCCGACACGGTGCGGTAGTCGCAGTGCAGGCCGACCTCGACGCCGCCGCCCATCGCCGCGCCGTTGTAGAAGGCGAAGGTGGGGACGGGCAGCGCGGCGATCCGCTTGAAGACCTCGTGGCCGCCCTTGCCGATGGCGAGCGCGTCCGCGTGCTCCTTGAGCAGCTCGACGCCCTTGAGGTCGGCGCCGACGGCGAAGATGAACGGCTTGCCGGTGATCGCGGCGCCGACGATGGTGCCCTCGGCGGCCTCGGCCTCGACCTGGTCCAGCGCCTCGCTCAGCTTCAGCAGCGAGCCGGGGCCGAAGGTGGTCGGCTTGGTGTGGTCGAAGCCGTTGTCCAGGGTGATGAGGGCCAGCCTGCCGGCCTGCAGCGGCAGGTCCAGGTGGCGCACGTGCGCGGTCGTGACGACCTCGCCCGGGAACAGCTCGGCGCCCTGCTGGAGCAGCTCAGTGGTGTTGCTCATGCTCACTTACCACCCTCGACCTGAGACGACTTTTCCGCTCCGCTCCAATGCGGGTTCTCCCAGATGACGGTGCCGCCCATGCCGAAGCCGATGCACATCGTGGTGAGGCCGTAGCGGACGTCCGGGCGCTGCTCGAAGCGGCGGGCCAGCTGGTTCATCAGGCGGACGCCGGAGGAGGCCAGCGGGTGGCCGAAGGCGATCGCGCCGCCGAACGGGTTGACCCGCTCGTCGTCGTCCGCGATGCCGTAGTGGTCGAGGAAGGACAGCACCTGGACGGCGAAGGCCTCGTTGACCTCGAAGGCCTGGATGTCGTCGATGGTGAGGCCGGCCTTGGCCAGCGCCTTCTCGGTGGCCGGGACCGGGCCGATGCCCATGACCTCGGGCTCGACGCCGGCGAAGGCGTAGGAGACCAGGCGCATCTTGACCGGGAGGCCGAGCTCCTCGGCGACGTCCTCGGCGGCCAGCAGCGAGGCGGTGGCACCGTCGTTCAGACCGGCCGAGTTGCCCGCGGTGATGTTGCCGTGCGGACGGAACGGGGTCTTCAGGCCGGCCAGCGACTCCATCGTGGTGCCCGGGCGCATCGGCTCGTCCACGGTGGCCAGGCCCCAGCCGGTCTCGCCGACCTCGGGGTTGGTGTTGCGGATCGTGATCGGCACCAGGTCGGGCTGGATGTCGCCGTTGGCGTACGCCTTGGCGGCCTTCTCCTGGGAGCGCACGGCGTAGGCGTCGCAGCGCTCCTTGGTGATGTGCGGGAAGCGGTCGTGCAGGTTCTCCGCGGTCATGCCCATGAACAGGGCGGACTCGTCGACCAGCTTCTCGGAGACGAAGCGCGGGTTCGGGTCGACGCCCTCGCCCATCGGGTGGCGGCCCATGTGCTCGACGCCACCGGCCACGACGATGTCGTAGGCGCCGAAGGCGATGCCGCCGGCCGTGGTGGTGACGGCGGTCAGCGCACCGGCGCACATGCGGTCGATCGCGTAGCCGGGCACGGACTTGGGCAGGCCGGACAGCAGGGCGGCGGTGCGGCCGATGGTCAGACCCTGGTCGCCGATCTGCGTGGTGGCCGCGATGGCGACCTCGTCGATGCGCTCGACGGGCAGGTTCGGGTTACGGCGCACGAGCTCCCGGATGCACTTGACGACCAGGTCGTCGGCGCGCGTCTCGTGGTAGATGCCCTTCGGGCCGGCCTTGCCGAACGGGGTGCGGACGCCATCGACGAAGACGACGTCCCTCGCGGTACGAGGCACGGGGGCTCTCCTCCCAGGGACCAACATTTGAGGTGGGCAGGCTGCCGCCGGCGAAGACCCGAGCGGCGCCGCTTCACCGCCATGCTACCGGTCGGTAACCAACCTGCCCAGGCCTCTCGGAGGGTTCACCCGGTGTGTCCCGCGACACGTCCGACCAGGACCGCTCCCCGGCGGCGGCTCCGGAGGCGCCGAAGGGGACGCCGTCCGTCCGGACGGCGTCCCCTTCGGCCGGCGCGCGAGGCCGGGCCCGCGCCCGGGGTCAGTCCTCGGCGGCCGCCGCCGCGGCGAACGCGGCGGCCACCACCGGGGCGACCAGGTCGACCTGCCACTGCCGGGCCCCGAGGCCGCGCAGCGCGGCGGCCACCCCGGCGGCGCCCGGGTCGGCCGGCGGTTCCCAGGACACCCGGCGGACCAGGTCCGGGGTGATCAGGTTCTCGGCGGGCAGGTTGTGCTTCTCGGCCAGCTCGCTGACGGCGCTGCGGGCGCCGGACAGCCGGGCGGCGGCGACCGGGTCCTTCTCGGCCCAGGCGCGCGGCGGCGGCGGCCCGTCGTGCGGCGCGGCGGCCGGCGGCAGCTGGTTCTCCGGCACCTCCCGGCCGCGCTGCACGGCGGCCAGCCACTGCTCCAGCTGGCGCCGGTGCACCCGCGGCCCGAAGCCCTGGACGGCCTGGAGCGCGGCGATGTTCAGCGGCATGGCCAGCGCGGCGTTGACGATCGCGGCGTCCGACAGGACCCGGCCCGGCGAGACGTCGCGGTCCTGCGCCATCCGGTCGCGGGCCAGCCACAGTTCGCGCACCACGGCCAGCTGGCGACGCCGGCGGACCTTGTGCAGCTGCGAGGTGCGCCGCCACGGGTCGGTGCGCGGCGCCGGACGGGGCGCGGCGGCGATCGCGGCGAACTCCTCCAGCGCCCAGTCGAGCTTGCCCTGGGCGTCCAGCTCCCGTTCGAGTGCGTCCCGCAGCTCGACCAGCACCTCGACGTCCAGAGCGGCGTAGCGCAGCCACGGTTCGGGCAGCGGACGGGTGGACCAGTCGACCGCCGAGTGCTCCTTGGCCAGGCTCAGGCCGAGCACGCTCTCGGTCATCGGACCGAGGCCGACCCGTGCGAAGCCGGCGATCCGTCCGGCCAGCTCGGTGTCGAACAGCCGCCGCGGTCTCATGCCGACCTCGGCCAGGCACGGCAGGTCCTGGGTGGCGGCGTGCACCACCCATTCGGCGTCCGCGAGGGCGGCGCCGAGCCCGCCGAGGTCGGGGCAGGCGATCGGGTCGATCAGCGCGGTGCCGGCGCCCGCGCGGCGCAGCTGGATCAGGTACGCGCGCTGCCCGTAGCGGTAGCCGGAGGCCCGCTCGGCGTCGACCGCGACCGGTCCGGTGCCCGCGGCGAAGGCGGCGACGGTGGCGGCCAGCGCCTCCTCGTCCGCCACGACGGGCGGGATCCCCTCCTTGGGCTCAAGGAGCGGGACCGGGGCTGCTTCTTCTGGGATGGCTGCTACGGCGTCGGTCACTCACCAAGGGTACGACGGACCTCGGAGCCGGGAGTGTTGTCGGACTGGTCAGACCGGGTCACCGACTATGCCACCGGAACCTCCGGGAACGCCGCGGCGGCTCAGGAGGAAACGTTCCTCCTGAGCCGCCGCGGTGTTCCGGTTCAACGGCGCGGCCCCGATCGGCTCAGTGGATGATCCCGGTGCGCAGCGCCACCGCGACCATGCCGGCCCGGTCGCCGGTGCCGAGCTTGCGCGCGATGCGGGCCAGGTGGCTCTTGACGGTCAGTGCGGACAGACCCATGGCGACGCCGATCGCCTTGTTGGACTGACCCTCGGCCACCAGCCGCAGCACCTCGACCTCGCGGCCGGACAGCTCGCGGTAGGCGGTCGGCTGCGCGCCCGGCGCACCGGGGGCGCCCGGGGCACCCTGCGCTCCGGGTGCACCGGGCACGCCCGGCATGCCGGGGCGGCGCATCCGTCCGGCCAGTCCGGCGGCGCCCAGCGGCAGGCCGGGGCGGCCGGGCATCGCGACGTTGGTGCGGGTGCCGGTGACGACGTATCCCTTGACGCCGCCGGCCAGGGCGCTGCGGACGGCGCCGATGTCGTCGGCGGCGGAGAGCGCGAGGCCGTTGGGCCAGCCCGCGGCGCGGGTCTCGGCCAGGATGGTCAGCCCGGAGCCGTCCGGCAGGTGCACGTCGGCGACGCAGATGTCGCGCGGGGTGGAGACCCGGGGGCGGGCCTCGGCGATCGAGGACACCTCGATCACGTCGCGGACGCCGAGCGCCCACAGGTGGCGGGTGACGGTGTTTCGGACGCGCGGATCGGCGATGACCACCATGGCGGTGGGCTTGGTCGGGCGGTAGGCGACCACGTTTGCGGGGTGCTCAAGAAGGACCGACACCAGGCCTCCTGCGGGGAGTGGCGGACGGAACCCCGATGGGGGCGGTCGGAGTGTTCCGCGTTCGGAAAGGGTCACAGTCTGCTTCGGCAGCTACCGTGCCCGGCTTTAGCGAAAGATCACGATCTAGTGAGTAACAATACGGACAAATCGCGCAAATGATTGATGCGACATGCCTGGTATTCGCACAAAATCGATCGGATTCATCCCCGATTGGGTCGATGGCGATCGCTTTCGACCGGTGAATTGACGCAGAGCCGATCCGAAGTCACACTCCGTCAGCCCTGGGGGTGGCGTCGGGCCGACCGTGGCCGCGCGGCCCCGACGCCACTCCTCAGTGCGAGCGCGGACGCCGCCGGGCGGGCATCGGGACCACTCCACCGAGTGACGGGACGTCGGCGGGCGCCTGCGGGGCCGGGGCGACCGGCGGCAGGCCCGCGCTGGTGCACAGCAGCTCCCCCCAGGCGGCCAGGTGCCGCTCGAAGCGGCCGTCGGCCGGCGTCCAGGAGGCCCGGATCTCGATCTCGGTGGAGGAAGGGCGGTCCGCTAGCGCGCCGAAGTACTGCGAGGCGCACCTGGTCACCGTGCCGGACGGCTCCGCGTACCCGGCGCCGTGCGCCTGCAGCGCGTCCAGCAGCCAGGCCCAGCCGACCTCGGACAGCATCGGGTCGCCGGCCATCTCCGGCTCCAGCTCGGCCCGGGTCATCGTCACCACCCGGAACTCCCCGTTCCAGGCCTCCTGCCCGGCCGGGTCGTAGAGCAGCACCAGCCGGCCGTCCGCCAGCTCGTCGCCGTCCACCTCGACCGAGGCGGTCACCGCGAACGCGTGCGGGGCCAGCCGGCGCGGGGCCGGCGCGGGGGACAGCTGCACCTCGGGCCGCAGCCGCGCCCCGTCGAACGCCGCCACGGCGGCCCGGAACTCGCTCGGCACGCCCTCCCGACCAGTTCCGCCACCTGCTCCGCCACCCTGTGCGGGGTGCCCGCCGACCGCTGCCATGCCCCGAAGACTAGGTCGAAGACGCGGGTTATCGCCGCAACTTCCGTCCGAGCGGCGTGCCGGAACGGCAAACCCGGCCAGATCTTGGAGGAACCGACGAGACCGGCCGGGGAGGGCGGTCCGGGGCGCGTGCGAAGATTTGCACCGTGAGCGAGACAACGGCAGACACCACGGCGGCCGCCCCCGACGGCCGGACCATCCCCGCGCGCCGCGGCGCCGCGTACGACTCCGCGTTCCTGCGCGCCTGCCGGCACGAGCCGGTGCCGCACACCCCGGTGTGGTTCATGCGCCAGGCCGGCCGCTCGCTGCCCGAGTACCTGAAGGTCCGCGAGGGCATCCCCATGCTGGAGTCCTGCATGCGGCCCGAGCTGGTCAAGGAGATCACCCTGCAGCCGGTGCGCCGGCACAAGGTGGACGCCGCTATCTTCTTCAGCGACATCGTGGTGCCGCTCAAGGCGGTCGGCATCGACGTCGAGATCAAGCCGAACGTCGGGCCGGTCATCGCCGACCCGATCCGCACCGCCGAGGACCTCAAGCGGCTGCGCCCGCTGGAGCCGGACGACGTCCCCTACATCACCGAGGCCGTCGGCATGCTCGTCGAGGAGCTCGGCGCCACCCCGCTGATCGGCTTCGCCGGCGCCCCGTACACGCTCGCCAGCTACCTGGTCGAGGGCGGTCCGTCCAAGAACCACGAGAACACCAAGGCCATGATGTACGGGCAGCCCGAGCTGTGGGCCGCCCTCGTCGACCGGCTCGCCGACATCACCTCCGCCTTCCTGAAGGTGCAGATCGAGGCCGGCGCCTCGGCGGTCCAGCTGTTCGACTCCTGGGTCGGCTCGCTCGCCCCCGACGACTACCGCCGCTCGGTCATGCCGTCCAGCACCAAGGTCTTCGACTCCGTCGCCCACTACGGCGTGCCCCGGATCCACTTCGGCGTCGGCACCGGCGAGCTGCTCGGCCTGATGGGCCAGGCCGGCGCGGACATCGTCGGCGTCGACTGGCGGGTGCCGCTGAACGTCGCCGCCGAGCGGGTCGGCCCCGGCAAGGGCCTGCAGGGCAACCTCGACCCGGCCGTGCTGTTCGCCCCCACCAAGGTCGTCGAGACCAAGGCCCGCGAGGTCCTGCACGCCGCCCAGGCGCTCGGCACCAGCGGCCACATCTTCAACCTCGGCCACGGCGTCCTGCCCAGCATGGACCCGGACGCCCTCAGCCGCCTCGTCGCCTTCGTCCACGAGGCCAGCGAGCGCTGACACCCCCCGGTGGCGGGCCCCTCCCGGCGAGGGGCCCGCCACCGGTGCGTTCAGTCCTGCTCGTCCCCCGTCGGGCCGGGAGCGGCGACGGCGGCGGGCATGCGGTACCGGCGCCACCACCAGTACGCCACCGCGGCCGGAACACCCAGCACCAGCAGGAACGGCGCCACCGCGGCCAGGGCGACGACCAGCCCGCGCAGGATCGTCAGCAGCACGTGCCAGCCGCCGGCGAGAGCCGAACCGGCCGACGCCCAGAAACCCTTCGCCCCCACCTTCGGCGCCGGTGGCGGGGCGGGGGCCGGCGGCACCTCGCGGTGCACCTCCAGGGTGATCGTCGAGAGCGACGTCTTGCCGGCCAGCTCCTTCTGCTGCTTCTGCAGCGACTCCAGGTCCGACTCCCGGCGGCTCAGCTCCGCCTCCAGCGCGGTGACCTCGCTCAGCGACTTCGCCTGCGCCATCAGCGCCCGCACCCGCTCCACGCTCGCCTGCTGCGACTGCACCCGGCTCGCCACGTCCGCGACCTGCTGGGTCAGATCGTCCGCCTGGCTCTTGCGGGACACCACCTCGCCGAGCCCGGCCAGCTGGTCCAGCGTCTGCTGGAACGCCGCCGACGGCACCCTCAGCGTGAGCTGGCCGCCCGCGTCGCCGTCACCGCCCCCGGCTATCGACTCCCCGCCGACGTAGCCGCCCGCGGAGCCGGCCATCTCCCGCGCCTTGGCGAGCAGTTGGCCGACGTCCTTGGTGCGCAGCGACAGCTGCGCCGTGTACGCGATCAGCCGGTTGTCCGCCACCGGCGCGGCACTCGCCGCACCGTTCGCCGCGGTGCCGCCCGCGGGCGCCTGGGCGGTCGGCGCCGCACTGGGCGCGGCAGCGGCGGCAGGCGCCTTGGCCGCGGGCGCCGCCGCCGACCCCTGTCGCCCCCCGTCGGCCGCACTGCAGCCGGCCCCCAACGCCACCACGGCAGCCAGCACGGCCACCGCCCCCGCTCGTCTCGCCATCATCGGGCCTCTCCCCAAGTCCGTTGTCAGGTCTCCCCATTGGACGAAAAGCGAGCACGAACGGACCCCACCGGGAGATCGCAACTCCATCACAGCTAGGACGCGGCCCGGACTCGCTATCTTGGCGCCCCGGAGTCCGCGCACCGGGACCGCACGGTCAAGGTCCGCAAGTACGCCGAGGCGGGCATCCCCCACTACTGGATCGTCGAGGATGAGGACGGCCTGCCCGTCGTGCACGCATTCGAGCTGGAGCCGGTGACCTTCTCCCACGCACCCGCAGGGATCTTCCGGGGCACCCTGGAGCGGCCGGTGCCGTTCCCGCTGACGATCGACCTCGACGCGCTGGTGCCGCGCGGCGCGAAGCGTGCAGGGGATTGAGGCATCCGTGTAAGGACCTGCGAGACTGCGAGGCATGTCGGATGCACATGTCGTCGTCATCGGTGGCGGGATCGCGGGGCTGGCCGCGGCCGCGTTCCTCAGTGGGGCGGCCGGTGGGGGGCCGGCGCGGGCCCGGGTGACGTTGGTCGAGGCTTCGGGGCGGCTCGGGGGGAAGCTGCGCGGGGGCGACGTCGGCGGGGTGCGGGTGGACCTCGGGGCCGAGTCGATGCTGGCGCGGCGGCCGGAGGCGGTCGAGCTCGCGCGGGCCGTCGGGCTGGCGGAGGCGCTGGAGCCGCCGACCACCGCGAAGGCCGCCATCTGGACCAGGGGCGCGCTGCGCCCGCTGCCGGGCGGGCAGGTCATGGGCGTCCCCGGGGACCTCGCGGCGCTGGCCGCGTCGCAGGTGCTGTCCGCCGACGGGCTGGAGCGGGCGCGGCACGAGGGCGCCACCGAGGTCGGCGACGACGTCGCGATCGGCCGGTACGTCGCCGACCGGCTCGGCCGCGAGGTGGTGGACCGGCTCGTCGAGCCGCTGCTGGGCGGCGTCTACGCCGGCCACGCGGACGAGATCTCGCTGCGCGCCGCCGTGCCGCAGCTGCTGTCGATCGCCCGCGGCGGCGGGTCGCTCGTCGAGGGGGTGCACGAGCTTGCCTCCCGGCCCCAGACCGTCGGCACGCCCGTCTTCCAGGGGCTGCAGGGGGGCCTCGGCACCCTCCCGGAGGCCGTCGCCGCGGCCTGTGCGAAGGCGGGCGTGGACCTTCGCACCGACACCGCCGTCGACGAGCTGCGTCGCACCCCCGGGGGCTGGCGCGTCGTGGCCGGCGGCGAGGTGCTCGCCGCGGACGCCGTCGTGCTGGCCGTCCCGGCGCCCGCCGCGGCCCGGCTGCTGCGCACGGAGGTGCCCGCGGCGGCGGCCGAGCTGGACACCGTCGAGTACGCGGGCATGGCCCTCGTCACCCTGGCGTTCCGCCGGGCCGACCTGGCCGAGGTGCCGTCCGGCAGCGGGTTCCTGGTGCCGCCGGTGGACGGGCGGCGGATCAAGGCGTCGACCTTCTCGTCCAACAAGTGGGGCTGGTTGGAGCGTTCGGCCCCCGACGCGTTCCTGCTGCGCACCTCGCTGGGCCGGCACCGCGAGGAGCAGGCGCTGGAGCTGGCGGACGAGGAGCTGGTGGCGCTCTCGCTCGCCGACCTCGGCGAGGCGATCGGGCTCACCGCGCGCCCGTACGACACCGCCGTCTCGCGCTTCGAGGCCGGCCTGCCGCAGTACCCGGTGGGCCACCTGGACCGGGTGGCCCGGATCCGGGCCGCGGTGGCCGGGGCCGGCGGCCTGGCGCTGTGCGGTGCCGCGTACGACGGCGTGGGGATCCCGGCGTGCATCGCCTCCGCGGCCACGGCCGTGGCGGCGCTCGACAGACTGTTGACCCCGGAGACCGGGGAAGGTTCCACGGAGAGGACAATGGGCGCATGACTGAGACCGTTGAGCGGCAGCCGGAGCAGCAGCCCGAGAAGAAGAAGGCGCGCGACCTGAACCAGGTCATCCGCTACACGATGTGGTCGGTGTTCAAGCTCGAGGGCGCCCTGCCCGAGGACCGCACCGCCCTGGCCGCCGAGGTGGACGAGCTGTTCGCCCAGCTGGCCGCGAAGGACGTGACCGTGCGCGGCACGTACGACGTGTCCGGTCTGCGCGCGGACGCCGACATCCTGGTCTGGTGGCACGCCGCCGACTCGGACGACCTGCAGGAGGCGTACAACCGCTTCCGCCGCACCGGTCTCGGCCGTCAGCTGGAGCCGGTCTGGTCGAACATGGCGCTGCACCGCCCGGCCGAGTTCAACAAGTCGCACATCCCGGCGTTCCTCGCCGACGAGCGCCCGCGCGACTACGTCTGCGTGTACCCGTTCGTCCGCTCCTACGAGTGGTACCTGCTGCCGGACGCCGAGCGGCGCGCGATGCTCGCCGAGCACGGCCAGATGGCCCGCGGCTACCCGGACGTCCGGGCCAACACGGTCGCCTCGTTCGCCCTCGGCGACTACGAGTGGCTGCTCGCCTTCGAGGCGGACGAGCTGCACCGCATCGTCGACCTGATGCGCGACCTGCGCCCGTCCCGCGCGCGCCTGCACGTGCGCGAGGAGGTGCCGTTCTTCACCGGCCGCCGCAAGCCGGTCAGCGAGCTGCTCAACGGCCTGGTCTGACCGGGCGCTCGACGAGGGAGGGGTCCGCTGCGGCGGGCCCCTCCTTCTTTGTGCGTCACGTGCGGTGGGGGCGCAGGGCCGCGCGCAGGCGGGGGTCGGCGAGGGCGGCGGGGCCGTTCATGGCGACGGCGGTGAGGAGTTCGCGCTCCTCGTCGTCCCCGAGGCCGTGCTGGCGGGCCGGGCGCACCTCGCGCAGGACCTCCTGGCCGATCGGGGAGGCCCAGCGGGTGTACGGGTAGACGTCGACCCGGGCCATCAGCAGGGTGCCGGAGGTGAGCACCAGCGGCAGCGAGAACCAGGCGAGCGCGGCGAGGGCGTCGCCGTCGGTGAAGGACCCGACGGCGAGGGCGGCGGCGAGCAGGGCGAGGCTCAGCAGCAGCGCGTGCCGCACCTGGCGGACCACGACGACGGTGTTGCGCTGGATCAGCGCCGGGGTGGCCAGCCCGGCCAGCGAGAGCCGGGAGCCGATCTCCAGCACGGTCGGGTGCTCGCCCATCGCCCGGCGCAGCCCGTCGGTGCGGCACTGGCCGTCCGGGCCGACGGTGGCGATGACCGCCCGCTCCAGCCGGCTGCGGCCCTTGGGGTCCACGACGGTGGTCCAGCCGGTGTGGGCGAGGTGCAGCCGGCCGCGGCCGGCCATCAGGACGAGGGCGAGCTCGACGACCCGGTCCGGGCCGCCGGCCAGGTACGCCGTCTCGTAGAGCCCGATCCCGACGGCCTCCGGCGGGCGCAGCCCGTCCGGCCCGGCGAGGGCGTCGGCGGTGGCGGTCATCCGGACGAGCCGGAGGCAGGAGAGCACCGCGGCCACGCATGCCGGTATGAGGAACAGCAACCACATGGCCTTGTTGTATGCCGCCGCCGACGACCCGGGGAACGGCTTCCGGTGGCGCGATACCGAACTGTGACGTCAGGACCCGCAGCTGGAACCGCAGCTCGACCCGCAGCTGGAGCCGCAGCTGGACGAGGACCCGCAGCTGTGGGACGAGCCGCAGCTGTGCGAGGAGGACGACCCGCAGCTGTGGGAGGACGAGGAACCGCAGCTGTGCGAGGACGACGATCCGCCGCTCGACGACCCGCACCCGGAGGACGTCCCGGTGTCCGAGGAGCCGCCGCACCAGGACACCGCGCCGCCGCACGACGACGAGCCGGACGAGCCCGACGAGTCGGACGCGTACGACGCCGAGCAGGAGGACCCCGAGCCCGACGACCCGCCGAACGCCCCCCGGGCCGCCGCCTGCTGCGCCACCGCCTGCTGGGCCGCCGCGCCGATCATCGCCTCCTGGAGCTCCTCGTTCGCCAGCTCCGCCCCCGCGACGGCCAGCCCGCCGAGCGCGAGCGCGCCGAGCACCTCGCCGCCGGTCGCGCGCGGGTACAGGCCGGAGCCGGGCGTCCACGGCTTGCCGGTGTTCATGAGCGAGAGCTGGCGCTGCCCGGCCGGGGTGATCCGGCCCTTGGCCGGGCGGGAGGCGAACAGGGTGACCAGGCCGAGTGCCAGCAGGACCACCGGGACCCACACGGCCGGCCGGTCGCCGCGCCCGTCGTCCAGGCCGGCGAGCACGAAGGAGAGCACGGAGAAGAGCACCACGGCGCCCACCGCGAGCCACAGCAGCCGGCGGGCCTTGCGGGCGTCCTTCAGCCGGTCGGGGTGGCGCAGCAGGCCGCGGTCGGCGAGCTCGTCGCCGAGGGCCTGGACGGCGGGGGAGCGCATCACGTCCGCGCGCAGCGGTCCGAGGTCGCGGCTGCCGGTCGGGCCGACGGCCGTCATGATCGCCTCGTCGACGGCGTCGTACGGCCGGTCGTGGGTGAGGGTGACGGTGCCGCCGCGGCTGACCACCGCGCGCTCGGCCAGGTGCATCCGGACGAGCGCGGTGTCGAAGACCCGGCCCGGGCCGCCGGCCAGGAACGCGGCGCTCAGCAGCGGGAGGCCGCCGCCGGGCAGGCCCTTCGGGTGCGGGACGTGCCGGACGCGCCGCCCGGTGTGGTCCACGTACAGGACGGCGGCCACCACGAGGATGGCGGGAACGATGAAGAAGCTGTTGTCCCACATGGGCTGATTCCCCCGAGAGTGAAGAGTGTTACCGGCGCCGCAGGGCCCGGCGCAGGCGGGCCAGCGGTCCCGGTGGACGGGCGGGTGCCGGGTGCAGCCACTGCTCCAGGGCGCGGCGGCAGTCGGCGGCCAGCGGGCGCGCGTGGGTGAGCGCCCACGCGGCGAAGGCCCGGGCGTCGGCCCGGTATCCGGCGGTCTGCGGGTGGGTGCGGGCGTAGGCGAGGAAGAGCGGCCCGTACCGCGGGCCGAGCTGCCGGGGCAGCTCGGGCGCGACGCGGGCGACGGTGTCCCGCCGCTTGGCGGCGAGGCCGGTGGACTGGGCGCGGACCTGCGCCGGGTCGAAGCCCGGCGGGACGGGGCCGCCGGCCACCAGGGCGGCCAGCAGTTCCTCCTGACGCCGTGCGAGCTCCTGCCGCGCCGTGGTGAGGTCGGCTGCGAGGCGTTCGGTCATGGTCGGATGCTCCCCTCCAGCACCCGGTGGATGGCGTCCAGTTCACCGGCCAGCTCGCTGGGCGGCGGGAAGGCGGCGTCCCGTTCGAGCAGGACGCCGGGCGGTGCGACCCGCGCGCACAGTGCGGCCAGCACCTCCAGCACCGGTTCGGTGACGGGGTGGGCGTGGGTGTCGTGCCAGACGCCGTCGACCATCGTGCCGCCCGCGACGTGCACGTAGGCGATGGACTCCAGCGGCAGGCGGTCGAGTTCGGCGGCCGGGTCGACGCCGAGGTTCACCCGGTTGGTGTGCAGGTTGGCGACGTCGATCAGCAGCCGTACGCCGGTGCGCTCGACGAGCTCGGCGAGGAACTGGCCCTCGGTCAGCTCGTCGTCCGGCCAGGCCAGCTGGGCGGCGATGTTCTCCAGCGCGAGCGGCACCGGGAGCTGGTCCTGGGCGATCCGCACGTTCTCGGCGATCACCCGCAGCGCGTCCCACGAGTACGGGACGGGCAGCAGGTGGCCCGCCTCCAGGCCGCCGGCCCGGACGAACGCCAGGTGCTCGCTGACCAGCGGCGAGTCCAGCGCGACGGCCGTCCCGGCGAGCCGGGCGAGGCGCTCGGGGTCGGGCCGGTCGGCGCCGCCGAGGCCGAGCGAGACGCCGTGCGGCACGACGGTGACGCCGCGCTCGCGCAGCACCGTCAGCGAGGCGGGCAGGTGGCCGGCGCAGACGTTCTCCGCGACGACCTCGACCCAGTCCAGGCCGGGCTGACGCTCCACCACGGTGTCGATCTCGCTGCGCCAGCCGAGGCCGACGCCCAGCCGGGGCGCGGGTGCCGGGCCGGCCGGGGCGCCGTCGCCGGAGGCCGCCCGGGTGGGCAGGTTCAGTGCAGGGGAAGTCATCGGTACGCCCCCTTCGGAGGGCCGGGGTGAGGGGCCGTCGGGCGGTGCGGGCGCCGTCGCCGGGACCGCCCGTGGGCCGTGTTGCCGAGAATGTCCCCGGGCGGGGTGGCTGCCAAGCCCCACCCGGTCTTCTCAGAGCATTATTTGAGCTTGTCGACGAGGGACTCTAACCCCCGACCCGATCCCTTCGCGCAGGTGGGGTGGCCTGCGCGCGGAAAATCCGGAGGCGTGGGACGGGAGCCGCGGATAGCGTGCGAACCCATGACTTCGAACGAACCGATGATCCGAGACTTCCGCCCCGCCGACGCCGAGGCGGTGGCGGCCGCCCACCGGGCCGGGCGCGAGCACCTGGTGTGGACCGCCGAGGCCCTGCTCTGGGCGAACGCCCGGCAGAACCCCGACGAGCACTTCCGCACCATCGTCGCCGAGTTGGACGGCCGGGTGGTCGGAGCGGTGCGCTGCGGGCTCACCCTCGGTACGTCGACCACCGGCCTCGGCCACGCCAACGGCAGCGTGCTGCCGGAGTTCCGCCGGCGCGGCGCGGCGACCGCGCTGCTGGCCGCGGCCGAACGGCACCTGGCCGCGCACGGGGTGACCGAACTGCACAGTTGGCTGGACGAGGAGCCCGACTCGCTGGCCTTCGCGGCCGCCCGCGGCTACGAGCTCGGGAGCGCGGCCCACTTCGGCGAGCGGGACCTGACGCTGCCGCTGCCCCCGGCGCCGGTGCGGCCGGCCGGCGTCGAGCTGCGCCCGGCCACCGACTGGGCCGACGATCCGCGCCCGCTGTTCCTGGTGGAGGCGGAGGCCATCCGGGACGAACCCGGCGAGGTGACGATGGACGCCCTGGACTACGAGGAGTGGTTGCAGGGCGACTGGGCCCGGCCCGACCTGGACCCGGCCCTGACGGTGGTCGCCGTGGTGGACGGCGTACCGGCGGCGTTCACCCTGGCGCAGACCGACGGGGCGGACCGCTACTGGTCTGCGTTCACCGCCTGCCGCCGGGAGTTCCGCGGCCGCGGCCTGAGCAAGCTGGCCAAGCTGGAGTCGCTGCGGCTCGCCGCGGCGGCGGGCTACCGGCACGCGTACACCAGCAACGACACGACCAACGCGCCGATGCTCGCGGTCAACGCCTGGCTGGGGTACCAGCGCTGCGCGGGGGAGCGCAAGGGGATCAAGCGCCTGGGGTGACCGTCCGTGCGCGGATCGTGACGCTCCGAATCGGCGCGAGTGGGGTATTTCCGGCCACGGGAGGGGACTTAACCAGGGCGCACAGTTCGTGGTCGAGTCTTCCTCCGGGGGATCAAATGGAGATCCTGCTCCAAGTGCTGATCGCATCGGTCCCGGCCGTGATCGGTTTCCTCGCGGCCCGCTCCCTCGCCCGTACCCGGCTGTTCCTGCGGTACGGCTTCCTCCGGGCGCTGCTCGCGCCGTACAGCCGGGTCCAGATCATCACCCCGAGCATCGAGGCCGCGGAGTTCGCCTTCGCCCGGGACGGCCTGCGGCTGACCGCCCGGGCGCCGAAGAACGTGCTGTTCATGCCGATGGCGGAGGCGAGGGCGATCGCCCAGCTGATCGACCTGCTCCGCAAGGTCAACCGGAAGGCGACGATCGAGCTGGTCGCGGCCGGCGCGCAGGATCCGCGGATGCCGACCTTCTCGATCGGCGGCCCGAGCGTGAACCCGTACACCGAGGGCGTGCTGGGCGCGGTGTTCCCGGACTTCCGCATCGAGTACCCGCAGGCGGCGCGGGCCCGGTGGGGCGGGATGACCTTCGAGGCGCTGTACAACGCGTCCGACGAGCTGATCCGGGACCACGGCTTCATCTTCGTGACCCGAACGCCCCGGCACGCGCCGTGCGTCGTGCTGTGCGGGGTGTTCGCGTTCGGCTCCGCGATGGCGGTGGAGGCGCTCGCGGGGGCGGGCCGGAAGTCGCCGCTGGCGGCGCTGTTCCGCTCGGGGGAGAAAGGATTCGTCGCGGTCGAGGGGCGGGTGATCGGTCTGGAGACGGTGGACGTGACGGTCGAGGTGTGCCGGATCCTGCCGCTGCCCTGACGTGGCCGCCCTGACGCAGCTGCCCTGACGAAGTTGCCCTGACGGCCGGGCCGCGTGGGCCGCGGCAGTTCGCGGTGTCCACGTACCGTCCCGCCGAGTGAGACGATTGGTCTCGACCAGATGGCACGAATCCGGACGGTTCGGGAGCGTCTGGGGCACGAACTCGTGGCGATCGCACAGGTTTTGCCCCGCTCCTGACACATCGTCGGCATAATCGCGCACATGACGATCAACCGTGCCTCCCTGAGCGCGATCGCCGACGACCTCCACGTGTGGCTTCCCCCGAAGCGGGGCTGGGGACTGGCGAACTGCGGGCTGCTGACCTCCCGGAAGACCGCGCTCTGGATCGACACCCCCTACGACCCGGCGCTGGCCTCGGAGTTCCTCGCCGCGAGCCGCCGGGTGCTGGCCGACGGCGTCACCGTCGACCGGGTGATCGTCACGCACGCCAACGGCGACCACCTCTGGGGAGCCGGCGTCGTCCCGGACGCCGAGGTGATCTCCACCCGCGAGGCCCTGGAGCACATCCACTACGAGCCCACCCCGCAGCAGCAGCACGCGCTCGTCGCGGGCGGCGACCCGGACTCCCCGCTCGGCGGCTACCTGCGCGAGCACTTCGGCGGCTTCGACTGGTCGCAGACCGAGCCGGTGCGCCCGGACACCGTCTTCACCGGCGAGCTCGAACTCACGGTGGGCGAGCACCCCGTGCACGTCACCGCCCTGCCCTCGGCCCACACCGGCGGCGACCTGATCGTCCACCTGCCGCACCGGCGCACGGTGTTCGCCGGCGACGTCATCTTCGGGTCGACCGCCCAGCAGCCCGGCGACCACCCCTCGCACTGGGCCGGCCCGCTGGAGAACATCGTCGCCGCGTGCGAGCGGATCCTCGACACCGGCGCCGAGACCGTCGTCCCCGGCCACGGCCCGGTGCTCGACCGCGACGGCGTCCGCGCCCACATCGCCTACCTCGCGTACGTCCGCGAGCGCACCCACGCGATGCACACCGCAGGAATCCCCGCGCTGGACGCCGCCCGCCGGGTGATCGCCGAGCAGCGCCATCCCGAACTCGGCCTGCCCGAGCGGCTGGTGCTCACCGTCGCGGCCGAGTACCGGCACCTGGACGGCGGCGAGGCGCCGAACGTCCTGGAGGCCATGACCCAGGTCGCCCTCGTCGCGCGCGAGATCGCCGAGGACTCGGTCCGCGCCCGGCGGCTCCTCCCCGACATCGGCTACCGGGACTGACCGGGCCCGGCCCGCCACCAGCCAGCCAGCAGGAACCCCCCCGAGGACACCCATGACGCAGATCGCGCTGATCGCGCTGATCACCACGGTGCTGGCCGCCGCGACGGCGGGCGTGCTGGCCCGCGGCCGGGCCCGGGCCACCACCCGGGCGGCCGTCGCCGAGGAGCGCGCCCACGTCGCCGAGCAGCGCGCCCGCGCCGCCGAGGAACGGCTCGCCCGCGCCGAGCACCGGCTGCACGAGTCGGCCGCCGCCGCCCGCGAGGCCACCGACGAGGCCGAGGCCCGCTACCGGGCCGCGGAGGAGCGCACCCGCGACGCCGAACTGCGCGCCCGCGCCGCCGAGGACGCCGCCCGCGACGCGCGGGACGCCACCCGCGAGGCCGACGGCCGCACCGCCGCCGCCGACACCAGGGCCGCCGAGGCCGAGCGCCGCCTCGCCGTCGCCGAGGAGCGCGGCGCCGCCCTGCTCGCCGAGGTCCGCCACCTCGCCGACGAGCGCCTGCCCGCGACCGCGGTGCGGCTCAGCCACGTCAACGCCCCCGCCGTCGGCCCGCTGTCCGCGCAGGTCGTCGGCCCGGACGCGACCGAGGCCCTCCAGGCCGTCCTGGACGCCGCGGCCGGCGCCATCACCGACGAGCGCGAGCGGGTCGACGCCGCCGCCCGCGCCGCGATGCGCGGCGCCACCTCCAAGATCCAGACGCTGCTCTACCAGATCCAGAGCCTGGTCCAGCAGCTCCAGGACGACAACGACGACCCCCGGCTGCTGGAGGTCGACTTCCGCAACGAGGTCGCGCTGCGCCGGATCCAGACCGTCGCCGTCCTCTGCGAGGCCTGGCCCGGCCTCGCCCGCAGCGACTCCCCGCTCGCCGAGGTCGTCGTCGGCGCCCTCTCCCGGGTGCCCGGCTACGCCCGGATCAAGGTCGCCAACCACCTGCGGGAGAACCGCCTCGCCGTGGTCGCCCGCGCCGCCGAGCCGCTCGCCATCACCGTCGCCGAACTGCTCGCCAACGCCACCGCCTACTCGCACCCGGAGACCGACGTCCCGGTCACCGTCCAGCAGGGCGGCCGCGGCGCACTGGTGATCATCGACGACAGCGGCATCGGCATGGACGACGACCAGCTTCGCCGCGCCCGCCGCCTGCTGGCCGGCCCGCCCGACGTCCTGCTCACCGAGCTCGGCAACCCGCCCAAGACCGGCTTCGCGGTGATCGGCAAGCTCGCCCGCCAGTACGGCTTCTCCTGCCACATCGAGCCCTCGCCGTACGGCGGCATGCGGACGATCCTGCGCATCCCGGCCGCGCTCGTCACCGTCGTCGACGACGGGCAGCCGCTGTCGGTGCTCACCCCGCTGCCGCTGCGGGCCGGCGCCGGGCCCGCCCCCGCGCCCACCGTCCAGGCCGTCCCGCCGATGCGCGACGCGGGCGAGGACGCCGGGCTGCCCCCGCTCGCCGACCGGCACCACCAGCCGGGCCCGCACCCGGCGCCCGCCATGCACGTCGTGCCGTCCGCCGCCGCCGGACGGCCCGTCGCGGGGCGGCCCGACACCGCCCGCCCCGGCGACGGCAGCGACCTGCCCAGCCGGCGCCGGCGCCAGCCCCTCGCCGCCCCCGCGGCCGGGCCCGCCGAGGCCCCCGCCCGTCCCGCCGGGCCCGGCCCGGCCGAGGCCCCCGGGGCGCCCGCCCGCACCCCCGAGCGGGCCGCCCGGCACTGGAGCGCGCTCCAGCAGGGCACCGGCGAGGGCCGCGCCGCCGTGGCCGCCGCCGCCCGGGACGGTGCCACCCCGCCCCAGGGCGAACCCCCGTCCGCGGGCGCACCCCAGTCAGCGGGCGAAGGCCCCACCCCCGAAGGAGCCGCGCAGTGAGCAGCACGCCCAGCCCGACCGCCACCGACGAGATCTCGTGGGTGCTCACCCCGCTGCTGGAGCTCCCGGGGGTGCTGCACGCCGTCATCGCCACCGGGGACGGCCTCGTCGAGGGCGCCTCGGACGGGCTCGGCCGCGCCTCCGCCGAGCGGGTCGCCGCGATGACCGCCACCGTCCACGCCGCCGCCCGGGCCTTCACCAGCGCCTTCACCGACACCGCCCAGCCCCGGCTGGCCCAGACCGTCGTCGAGTCCGACCTCGGCTACGCCGTCGTCGTCCCGGCCGGGGAGAACACCTCGCTCGCCGTCTTCACCACGCCCGAGGCCCAGCTCGGCAACGTGGCCTACCAGATGCAGGTCCAGGTCGCCGCCCTGGGCCGCGCGCTCGCGAGCCCGGCCCGGCAGCCCGACGGCACACCCCGGTCATGACCGGCGTACCCCGCAGGCGGATGGTGCCCGCCTACCTCGCCACCGGCGGCCGCACCCGCCCCGGCAGCGCCGGCTTCGAGCGGCTGACCGTGCTGTACGCGGCCCGCACCGAACCGCCGCACGGGCTGGAACACGAACACGAACGGCTCTGGGAGCTGCTGCGCCCCGGCGCGCTGACCGTGGTGGAGGCCGCCGCGCACCTGCGCCTGCCGGTCAGCGCCACCGTCTTCCTCGCGGCCGATCTGGTCGAGGCGGGCTGCCTGAACGCCCGCGCGCCGATCCCGCGCGCCCAGCAGACCGACCGCTCCATCGTCGAGAGGCTCCTCGTTGGACTCCGCACGCTCCGGTAACCCGGCCCCCGGCGGCCCGGCCGACCGGCCCAGCCGGGTGGGCTACCTGCCCGACCCGGACCAGACGCTGATGAAGGTCGTCGTGGCCGGCCCGTTCGGGGTCGGCAAGACGACGCTCATCCGCACCCTCTCGGAGATCGCCACCCTGCACACCGAGGAGGCGATGACCGAGACCGGCCGCCCGGTCGACGACCTCGCCGACCTGCCGGAGAAGACCACCACCACGGTCGCCGTCGACTTCGGCCGGCTCACCCTGCCCGGCAACGTCGTGCTCTACATGTTCGGCACCCCCGGCCAGCGCCGCTTCTTCCCGCTCTGGCAGGACATCGCCCGCGGCGCCCTCGGCGCCCTGGTGCTCGCCGACACCCGCCGGCTCGCCGACTCCTTCGAGATCATGGACATGGTCGAGGAGCAGGGTCTGCCCTACGCCGTCGCCGTCAACGGCTTCCCGGACGCGCCCGTCCACTCCGTCGAGGTCCTGCGCGCCCACCTCGACCTGCACCCCGACACCCCGCTCGTGCTCTGCGACGCCCGCGAGCGCGGCGCCAGCCTCGACGCGCTGATCGCGCTCACCGAGCACGTCCTGCACGGCCTGCCGGCCGGCCCGGACCCCCAGGAGGGACCGTGACCACCGAGACCCGACCGACGCCGATCTACGGGCCGGTGTTCGCCGCCGACCCGCACCTGGTCTACGACCGGCTGCGCCGCCACGGCGCCGTCGCCCCGGTCGAGGTCGCGCCCGGCGTGGAGGGCCTGCTCGTCACCGACTACCAGGCCGCGCTGGACCTCCTGCGCGACACCGACACCTTCTCCAAGGACTCCCGGGCCTGGCAGCGGACCGTCCCGCCGGACTCCCCGCTCCTGGTCGTGCTCGGCTACCGCCCCACCGCCCTGTTCAGCGACGGCGAGGTCCACGACCGCTACCGCGCGGTGATCACCGACGGCCTCAGGCTGCTCGAACCGCACGTGCTCCAGCGCCGCGTCGGCGAGGTCGCCCACCGGCTGATCGACCGCTTCGAGGCCGCCGGCACCGCCGACCTCATCGCCGAGTACGCCCGCCAGCTGCCGGTCTTCGTCTTCAACACGTGGTTCGGCGTGCCCGAGGAGCACAGCGACCGCCTGGTGGCCGGCATCTCCAAGATGATCGAGTCCACCGAGAAGGCCGTGGCCGCCTACGGGGACCTCCTCGCCGTGGTCACCGAGATGGTCGCCGACCGGCGCCGGCGCCCCCGGCACGACCTCACCTCCTGGTTCGTCACCCACCCGGCCGGGCTGGACAACGACGAGGTGATCCGGCAGATCACCCTGACCATGATCGCCGGGCACGAGCCGACCACCAACCTGATCGGCAACGCCCTGCTGCGCCTGCTCACCGACGAGCGCTACGCCGGCTCGCTGTTCGGCGGCGCGATGACCGCCTACCAGGCGATCGACGAGGTGCTGTGGCACGAGCCGCCGCTGGCCAACCTGTCGGCGCACTACCCGCGGTACGACATCACCTTCCACGGCCGCGAGATCAAGGCCGGCACGCTGATGCTGGTCTCCTACGCGGCGGCCAACAACCAGGCGGCGCCGCCGACCGACGGCGCCGAGCTGCGCAGCGGCGAGAGCGCCCACCTGGCCTGGGCGGCGGGCCCGCACGCCTGCCCGGCCCGGGACCCGGCCCTGCTGATCGCGATCTCGGCGATCGAGCAGCTGACCAGCCGGCTGAGCGACCTCGAACTCACGCTGCCCACCCAGGACTTGCTCTGGCGCCCGGGGCCCTTCCACCGCGCCCTGGTGAACCTGCCGGTCCGCTTCGCCCCGGTCGTCTGACCACGCGAAGGGCCCGGACATCCGCGTGCGGACGTCCGGGCCCTTCGCGGACGGTCAGTCCTCGACCGGCTTCAGCGTCAGCGAGACGCTGTTGATGCAGTAGCGCTGGTCGGTCGGCGTGCCGTAGCCCTCGCCCTCGAAGACGTGTCCGAGGTGCCCGCCGCAGCGCGCGCACCGCACCTCGACCCGGCGCATGCCGAGCGAGGTGTCCTCGATGTACTGGACCCGGTCCCCGGCCAGCGGCGCGTAGTACGAGGGCCAGCCGCAGTGGCTGTCGAACTTCGTGGTGGAACTGAACAGCTCGGTGCCGCAGGCCCGGCAGGCGTAGACGCCGACGGTCTTGGTGTCGGTGTACTCGCCGGTGAAGGGGCGCTCGGTGCCCGCCTCGCGGAGCACGTGGTACTCCTCGGGGCTGAGCTGCTCGCGCCACTCGGCCTCGGTCTTCTCGATCTCGTAGCTCATCACGGCTCCCGTCGGCGTGCGTCAGACGTTGGAGGCAACGTTCGCGAGGTGCTTGATGATTTCCGGCCCGAGGTTGGTGACGTCCCCGGCGCCCATCGTGAGCACCAGGTCGCCCGGGCGGGCGAGGCCGGCCAGCACGGCGGGGGCGGCGGCGAAGTCGTGCTCGGCGGTGACCTCGGCGCCGGCCCGGTGGGCCGCGTCGATGATCAGCTCGCTGGTCACGCCCGGGATCGGGTCCTCGCGGGCCGGGTAGATGTCCAGCACGACCGAGGCGTCGGCCAGCGCGAGCGCCTGCCCCATCTCCTCGGCGAGCTGCTGGGTGCGGCTGAACAGGTGCGGCTGGAAGACCACCAGGACGCGGCCCTCGGCGGCGCCGCGGATCGCCTCCAGGTCGGCGGCCATCTCGGTCGGGTGGTGGGCGTAGGAGTCGATCACCTGGACGCCGCCCGCCTCGCCCTTGAGCTGGAGCCGGCGGCGCACCCCGGTGTAGGCGCCGAGCGCCTTGGCCAGGTCGGCGGCCGGCACGCCGAGCGCGACGCCCGCGGCCAGCGCGGCGACGGCGTTGTGCGCGTAGTGGCGGCCGGGCACCGAGACCGTGAAGGTCAGCTCGGCGCCGTCCAGCAGGACGGTGACCTCGCTGGTCATGCCGCGGGCGACCACCGACAGGACGCGCAGGTCGGCGTCCTCGGCGGCGCCGACGGTGACGACGTTCAGGCCCTCGCGCGCGGCGACCCGGGCGGTGAGCTCGCGGGCGCCGTCGTGGTCGGCCGAGACGACCAGGGTGCCGCCCGGGGTGATCCGGCCGACGAAGGTCTCGAACGACTCGTGGATCTCCTCGATCGACGCGTAGTTGGCGTGGTGGTCGAGCTCCACGTTGAGCACGATCGCCACCTCGGGCGCGTACTTGTGGAAGCTGCGGTCGCTCTCGTCGGCCTCGGCGACGAAGATCTCGCCGGTGCCGTGGTGGGCGTTGGAGCCCGGCGCGTCGAGGTCGCCGCCGATCGCGTAGGACGGGTCCAGGCCGAGCTCGCCGAGGGCGACGGCGAGCATGCTCGTGGTGGTGGTCTTGCCGTGGGTGCCGGCGACGGCCAGGGCGCGGCGCCCGCCCATCAGCGCGGCCAGCGCGTCGGAGCGGTGCACCACGGGGATGCCGCGCTCGCGGGCCGCGGCCAGCTCCGGGTTGTCGGCGCGGATCGCGCTGGAGACGACCACGCTGCTGGTGCCGTCCGGCACGTGCTCGGCCGCGTGGCCGACGTGGACGGTCGCGCCGAGGGCGCGCAGGGCGAGGACGGTCTCCGACTCCTTGGAGTCGCTGCCGGAGACGCTGGCACCGCGCACCGCGAGGATCTTCGCCAGGCCGGACATGCCGGCGCCGCCGATGCCGATGAAGTGCGGGGCGTGCAGGTCGTGCGCGGCGTCGTTCAAGGCGGGGCTCCGTTGGGGCGGGGGCTGGGTGGGCGGGCGGGCGCTGCCCGCGGGGGCGACGTGCGAATCGTCCTCGCGGACGGACCGCAAGGACGATTCTGCACCAAGGTCGGGGTCGGGTCGGTCGGCTCAGGAGTCGCTGGCGAACAGCCGCAGCACCGGGACGCCGACCTTGTGCCGGGCCTGCGAGGCCCAGTCCCGGTGGAAGAACTCCTCGACGAAGTGCGGGGAGGTGAGCACGACGACCTCGTCGGCGTCCTGGTCGCGCACCACCGCCTTCAGGCGCTCCAGCGGCTTGTCCTCGACCAGCTCGCCGACCGCCTCGGCGCCGGCCCGGCGCAGGTGGCGCAGGCTGTGTTCGAGCGACTCGGACGCCACCGTCGGCCCGCTCTCGGACTCGTCGTGCTCGTGCACCACCTTGTCCAGGTGGCCGAGGGCGACGTCGTCCAGCGCCCGCAGCAGCTCGTCCTGCCGGCCGCGCGGCTGCATCAGGACGACGAAGGAGACCTTCTCGTCGCTGTGGAGCGTGGTGACGAGCTCCACGTCCGCGTCGGAGAGCGCCTTTTCGATCATCAGTACCGTCTTGAACACGTGAGTCCCTTCCAGTGGCCGGCCCCCGGGCCCCGGCATCGCATCCCATAGTGCCCGGCGGAAGCTTTCGGCTCGCTGCTCACCCGGCACGCGGGCCGCGCGGACGAAAGGCCCCCAAGGGGAACGGGATCGCGATCAGGGGGTCACGGGGTCATCCGAACGCAGGTGACGCAGGTAGCGGGTGAAGAGGAATCCTTTCTGCTCGATCAATGAGACCAGCCGCATCGTCCGCACGTCAGGCATTTCCGCATCGTGGATGATGCGCGGCGCGTCGCCGCCCGTGATCAACGGGGCCAGCGACAGGCACAACTCGTCCAGCAGGCCCGCCGCCGCCAGCTGTCCCAGCAGGCGCGGGCCGCCCTCGGTCAGCAGCCGCGTCCAGCCCCGCTCCACCAGGGCGGACACGCCCGCGCGCAGGTCCACCGAACCCTGCCCGGCCGACACCAGGTCGGCCACCGCGGCCACCGCCCGGCGGCGCTCGGCCGGGGCGTCCTCGGTGGTGATCACCACAGTCCGGACCAGCGGCTCGGTGAACAGCGGCGCGTCCAGGTCCAGCGCCAGCGACCGGCTCACGATCGCGATCGCCGGGGCCGGGGCCTGCCCGGCCGCCGCCCGCGCCGCCGCGAACTCGGCCCGGGCCCGGGCCGGGCGGTAGCCCTCCGTGCGGACCGTCTCGGCGCCCACCAGCACGACGTCCGACAGCGCGCGCAGCACCCCGAAGATCCGCTTGTCCGCGTCCCCGGAGAGTCCCTCGGACAGGCCGTCGAGCTTCGCGCCGCCGTCCAGTCCGGCCACCATGTTGGCGCGCAGCCACGGCCGGCCCCGATTCACCTGGTCGGGGTACGCGTAGAGGGCGGCGAGCGACTCCAGCGAGCCCGGGTCGGCGACCGGCTCGGTCAGCGGGCTGATCAACAGGTGCATACCGCCAGTGTTCCACCGGCCGCCCCCGGCGCGGGGTCGGAGGGGCCCGGGAGCAGGCGTACCCTCTACTAACGTGCCCGCAGCTCCCCGCCCCGCCACCGCGACCGAATCCATAGCCGCCGCGCCCGCGCCCGGCGCCCCGGTCGCGCTGACCGACCGCCGCCCCGTCGTGCCCGCCGAGCGCCTGGTCGCCGAGATGGTCCCCCCGCCCCGGTTCGCCGAGGTGAGCTTCGGGACGTACATCCCGGACCAGACCCAGCCGAGCCAGTACGAGGCCGTCCAGGTCCTGGAGCAGTTCGCCGGCACCCTCGGCGCGGGAAACGGTTCCGCGCCCAAGCGCGGCTGGTTCCGCCGCAGCGCCCCCGCGCCCACCGGCCCGGCCGGCGTCTACCTCGACGGCGGCTACGGCGTCGGCAAGACCCACCTGCTCGCCTCGCTGTGGCACTCCGCCCCCGGCCCCAAGGCCTTCGGCACCTTCGTCGAGCTGACCAACCTGGTCGGCGCGCTCGGCTTCCAGCAGGCCGTCCGGACCCTCTCCGGGCACACGCTGCTGTGCATCGACGAGTTCGAGCTCGACGACCCGGGCGACACCGTCCTGGTCTCCACCCTGCTCGGGCGCCTGGTCGACAACGGCGTCAAGCTCTGCGCCACCTCGAACACGCTGCCGGAGAAGCTCGGCGAGGGCCGCTTCGCCGCCGCCGACTTCCTGCGCGAGATCCAGGGGCTGTCCGCGCACTTCCGCCCGATGCGGATCGACGGCCAGGACTACCGCCACCGCGGCCTGCCGGACGCCCCGCCGCCCTACCCGGACGAGACCGTCGACGCCGTCGCCGCGCGCACCCCCGGCGCCTCCCTCGACGACTTCGACGCCCTCCTCGCCCACCTCTCCGCCGTCCACCCCAGCCGCTACGGCGCCCTGCTGGACGACGTCACCGCGGTCTGCCTGCGCGGCGTGCACCAGGTCGACGACCAGTCCACGGCGCTGCGCCTGGTCGTCCTCGCCGACCGCATGTACGACCGCGAGCTGCCCATCACGGCCTCCGGCCTGCCCTTCGACCAGGTCTTCCCCGAGGACATGCTCCGCGGCGGCTACCGCAAGAAGTACCTGCGAGCGGTCTCCCGCCTCGTCGCCCTCGCCCGGGACAGCGCGAAGTAGGCACCGCTTGTCGGTGGTGGGTCGTACGGTGGACACGTGCGACCCATCACGAGTATTGAGCGGTCAGTGGCGCCCTTCGAGGTCGTCAGTCCCTTCCAGCCCAACGGGGACCAGCCGGCGGCGATCGCCGAGCTGGAGCGGCGGATCACGGGCGGGGAGAAGGACGTCGTCCTGCTCGGCGCCACCGGCACCGGCAAGTCGGCCACCACGGCCTGGATGATCGAGAAGCTGCAGCGGCCCACCCTGGTGATGGCGCCGAACAAGACGCTGGCCGCCCAGCTGGCCAACGAGTTCCGCGAGCTGCTCCCGAACAACGCGGTCGAGTACTTCGTCTCGTACTACGACTACTACCAGCCCGAGGCGTACGTCCCGCAGACGGACACCTACATCGAGAAGGACTCCTCGATCAACGAGGAGGTCGAGCGGCTGCGGCACTCCGCGACGAACTCGCTGCTCACCCGCCGGGACGTGATCGTGGTCGCGTCCGTCTCCTGCATCTACGGCCTCGGCACGCCGCAGGAGTACGTCGACCGGATGGTGCCGCTCAAGGTCGGCCAGGAGATCGACCGGGACGTGCTGCTGCGCCGCTTCGTCGACATCCAGTACGCGCGCAACGACGTCGCGTTCACCCGCGGCACCTTCCGGGTGCGCGGCGACACCATCGAGATCTTCCCGGTCTACGAGGAGCTCGCGGTCCGGATCGAGATGTTCGGCGACGAGATCGAGGCGCTGTACACCCTGCACCCGCTCACCGGCGAGATCATCAGCCAGGACGACTCGGTCTACGTCTTCCCCGCCTCGCACTACGTGGCCGGCCCCGAGCGCATGGAGCGGGCCGTCGCCGGCATCGAGACGGAGCTGGAGCAGACGCTCGCCCGGCTGGAGAAGCAGGGCAAGCTGCTGGAGGCCCAGCGGCTGCGGATGCGCACCACCTACGACATCGAGATGCTGCGCCAGATCGGCACCTGCTCGGGCGTCGAGAACTACTCGATGCACTTCGACGGCCGCGAGCCCGGCTCCCCGCCGAACACGCTGCTGGACTACTTCCCCGAGGACTTCCTCCTCGTCATCGACGAGTCGCACGTCACCGTCCCGCAGATCGGCGCGATGTACGAGGGCGACGCCTCGCGCAAGCGCACGCTGGTCGAACACGGCTTCCGGCTGCCGTCCGCGATGGACAACCGCCCGCTGAAGTGGGAGGAGTTCCTCGGCCGGATCGGCCAGACGGTGTACCTGTCGGCCACCCCGGGCGCGTACGAGCTGTCCCGCGGCGACGGCCAGGTCGAGCAGATCATCCGCCCGACCGGCCTGATCGACCCCGAGGTGATCGTCAAGCCGACCGAGGGCCAGATCGACGACCTGGTGCACGAGGTCCGCAAGCGGGTCGAGCGCGACGAGCGCGTCCTGGTCACCACGCTGACCAAGAAGATGGCCGAGGACCTCACCGACTACATGCTCGGCCTGGACATCCGGGTCCGGTACCTGCACAGCGACGTGGACACCCTGCGCCGCGTCGAGCTGCTGCGCGAACTGCGGGCCGGGCGGTACGACGTGCTGGTCGGCATCAACCTGCTCCGCGAGGGCCTCGACCTGCCCGAGGTGTCCCTGGTGGCGATCCTGGACGCGGACAAGGAGGGCTTCCTGCGCTCCGGCACCTCGCTGATCCAGACGATCGGGCGCGCCGCCCGGAACGTCTCGGGCCAGGTGCACATGTACGCGGACAAGATCACCCCCGCGATGGAGAAGGCCATCGACGAGACGAACCGCCGCCGCGACGTCCAGCAGGCCTACAACAAGAAGCACGGGATCGACCCGCAGCCGCTGCGCAAGAAGATCGGCGACATCCTCGACACCCTCGCCCGCGAGGACGTCGACACCGACGAACTGCTCTCCAGCGGCTACCGGGGCCAGGGGAAGGGCAAGGCCCCGGTGCCGGCGCTGGGCAGCGAGCGCAAGCCCGCCAAGTCGATGCCGGCCGCCGAGCTGGCGGAGCTGATCCAGGAGATGACCGACCGGATGCACGCGGCCGCGGCCGACCTCCAGTTCGAGGTCGCGGCCCGGCTGCGCGACGAGGTCAAGGAGCTCAAGAGGGAGCTGCGCCAGATGCGGGAGGCCGGGGTCGCCTGAGGCGCGGCCCGGGCACCGTCGGCCCTGGCCGGTTCGGCACCGGTCAACGCCGACGGTGTCTCAGCCTTGCCACAAACCGGCGAACGCTTGGGGTTCGCGGGTGCCGCAGGCCCTAGGCTGGCCTGCGGCATTCGCGCTCCCGGGACGGAGTGGCGGGCCGGAAGACGAGGGGGCCTCAGCCGGGGGACGGCGACGGGGTGTTCCAGCAGGGAGCCGCGCGCGGACCGGGCGCGCGGCCGGGCAGAGAGGACAACGTCGTGTCGGTGAGTCTTGCCAAGGGCCAGAAGGTCAGCCTCCAGAAGGGCTCGGGCGGTGAGCTGACCGTGGTCCGGATGGGCCTCGGCTGGCAGGCCGCGCCCAAGCGGGGCCTGTTCGGCACCCGCACCCGGAAGATCGACCTGGACGCCTCGGCCCTGCTGTACGCCGAGCGGACGCCCTCCGACGTCGTGTTCTTCCAGCACCTGGAGTCCACCGACGGCTCGATCCGGCACACCGGGGACAACCTGGAGGGCGGCTCGGGCACGGACGACGACGAGGCGATCCTGGTCGACCTGCTGCGCGTGCCGGCGCACATCACCCAGGTCGTCTTCACGGTGAGCTCCTACACCGGCCAGACCTTCGCCGAGGTCCGGAACGCGCACTGCCGCCTGGTGGACGAGACGACCGGGGTGGAGCTGGCCCGCTACGAGCTCGCCGGGGGAGGGCCGCACACCGGCCAGATCATGGCGAAGGTCTTCCGCGACGGCTCCGGCGGCTGGGCCATGCAGGCGATCGGCGCCCCGGCCCGCGGGCGGACCTTCCAGGACCTGCTCCCGGCGATCGAGCCGTTCCTCTGACCCTTCCGACCTCGCCCGGTTCTTTACCTTCTTTACCTTTCCTTGCCGCTCCTGTTACTCTCGATGGCAGCGGAGGGGAGTATTCCTCGTAGCAGTAGCCCCGTCATCACGGGCGCCCGTCGCGGCGCCCCGGGGCACTGGTCCGGCCCGGGCGCGTCCCGGCGGGCGGAAGAGACCTCCGGCAGTGACGATGACCGTCTCGCCTAGCTGCCGGAGGAGCAGTAATGGACGTTTCCGTAGCCATGTGGGCCACCACGGTCGGTGTGCTGATCGCACTGATCGTGGCGGACTTCTTCATCGGAGGGCGAAAGCCGCACGAGGTCTCGGTCAAGGAGGCCGGGATCTGGACCGTGGTCTGGGTCGTGCTGGCGGTGCTCTTCGGCGGCTTCCTCTGGTGGCACTCCGGCGCGCAGCCGGCCGGTGAGTTCTTCGCCGGCTACATCACCGAGAAGTCCCTCAGCGTCGACAACCTCTTCGTGTTCATCCTGATCATGGGCAAGTTCGCGGTGCCCAGGGTCTACCAGCAGCGCGTGCTGATGTTCGGCGTGATCATCGCGCTGGTGCTGCGGGCGGTGTTCATCGCCGGCGGCGCGGCCCTCGTGACGCAGTTCTCCTGGGTGTTCTTCATCTTCGGCGGCTTCCTGATCTGGACCGCCTGGAAGCTGATCAAGGAGGCGCGGGCCGACGAGGAAGAGGAGGAGTTCGAGGAGAACCGCCTGCTCAAGTTCATCGAGCGGCGCTTCCCGTCGACCGACAAGTACCACGGCACCAAGCTCTTCGTCCGGGAGAACGGCCGCCGGCTGATGACCCCGATGCTGATCGTCATGCTGGCGATCGGCACCACGGACGTGCTGTTCGCGCTGGACTCGATTCCGGCCATCTTCGGCCTGACCCAGGACCCGTACATCGTGTTCACCGCCAACGCCTTCGCGCTGATGGGCCTGCGCCAGCTGTACTTCCTGATCGGTGGCCTGCTGAAGAAGCTGGTCCACCTGTCGTACGGCCTGTCGGTGATCCTCGGCTTCATCGGCGTGAAGCTGGTGCTGCACGCGCTGCACGAGGCCGGCGTGCACGTGCCGGAGATCGGCATCCCGTTCTCGCTGGGCTTCATCGTGGTGGTGCTGGCCGTCACCACGGTGACCAGCCTGACGGCCTCGAAGAAGCAGGAGCGGGCGGCCGAGCGCGAGAAGCTCGACGCCTGACCGAGAAATTGGATGGGTTGAGCCCCGCCGCCGGATGCAGCATCCGGCCGC
>NZ_JBHVPD010000096.1:19576-42434 GCF_042887525.1 Kitasatospora sp. NPDC057936 | reverse complement strand
GGTCAGGACCCACTCGGTGGTCGCCGACAGCGTCTCGTCGGACGCCAGGATCCGGCCGTGCAGGTCGCGCAGGCCGGGACCGGCACCGACGCCCAGTTCGTCGCGCAGCCGTCGGTCCGCCGCCCGGTACGCCGCGAGGGCGTCGGCCTGGCGGCCGGAGCGGAACAGCGCGAGCATCAGCAGCTCCGAGAGCCGCTCGCGCAGCGGGTGCTCCTCGACGAGGGCCGCGAGCTCGGCCACCGACTCGGCGCACCGGCCGCCCTCGACCTCCGCCTCCAGGCACAGCTCCAGGACGGCGAGCCGCCGCTCCTCCCACTCCCTGCGCTGGCGCTGCGCGTACGGCCCGGGCAGCCCGGGCATCGGCTCGCCGCGCCACAGCGCGAGCGCGCCCCGCAGCGCGGCGGCGGCGTCGGCGTTCCGGCCGTCGGCCCGCCGCGCCCGGCCCTCGGCCAGCAGCTCGTCGCACCGCACGGTGTCCAGGCCGCCGCTGCCGACGGCCAACAGGTACCCGCCGCCGACCGACGTGAGCGCCTCGGCCCCGAGCACCCGCCGCAGCCGGTGCACGTACGTGCGGACGACACCCGTCGCCCTGGCCGGCGGCTCGTCACCCCACAGGTCGTCGATCAGCTGCGCCCCCGACACGTGCCGGCCCGCCCGGAACAGCAGCGCCAGCAGCATGCTCTGCTGCTGCGGCGAACCGAGCGGCACCTCCGCCCCGTCCCGCCAACAGCGCAGCGGCCCGAGCACCGCGAACCGCAGCCCGCCCGAACTCCCGCCCTCGCCGACCAACCGACATCCCCTCCACCCCGCCGACAATCCCCCAGCGGCATGATACCGACCGGTATTCCCCCTGGTCAGACATCCTGCCGAGTCCCTGACGACGATCCGGGCCATGAGCCGTCAAATGGGTACGGACAGGACGGAGTGCACACCTCCACCACGGACCACAGCACCGCGGACACCTCCGGCACCGTCCTCGGCGATGGCGCCCGCACCGTCCGCCCGCTCGGCGAGCTCGAAGAAAGTCGAGGAAATCCTCCTCCGCCTGTCACAAACCTCCTCCGGGCCGGGTCGGGTCAGTGAAGGCGCCGAACACGGCCCGTACAGCCCGGGAGGAACACGACGATGGAGAAGACGATGGAGAGCACGCCGGTGGAGCCGCGACCGATCACCGCCGAGGTCCCGCTGCGGCCGCGCCTGGCGACGGATCCCGGGGTACTCGTGCCCGAGCTGGCGGAGGTGTCGGCGGCGCTGTTCAGGGCCACCGGCAACCGGTCGGTGCCGCGGACGACGATCAGCCTGGTGCAGCTGCGCGCCGGGCAGATCGTCGGCAGCACCTACCTGACCGTGCTGCACACGGGATTCCTGCGCAAGGCCGGGGAGACGGAGGAGCGGATCGACTCGGTGGCGGCCTGGTGGGACTCGCCGTACTTCACCCCGGCCGAGCGGGCCGCGCTCGCGCTGGTGGAGGCGGTGCTCCAGCCGGCCGCTCGGGGCCGTGAGCGGGTGCCGGACGAGCTGTACGCCGAGGTGGCCGCCCACTACGACGAGAAGGCGCTCACGACGCTGACGCTGGCGATCGGGCAGGTCAACTTCTTCGTGGCGATCGCCCTGGTCGCCAAGCCCGTCCCCGGGCGGTCGTTCTCCGAGCCCTGGGCGTGACGGCTCCCGGCCCGATCCGAAGGACACGCCCTACCGGAGCACCAGGTCGGGCGTGCCGCGGACCGCGTACACCGGGAGGCGGGCGGCGTCCAGAACGGCCGGGGGGAGGCTGAGGCCGAAGTGGCGTTCCACGGCGCCGAGGGTGCGGCGGTGGACGGCGGGCAGGGGCTCGCCGGGGAGTGTGGCGCGGGTGATGCCGTCGGGGTGGAGGACGCCGGCGGCGACGAGGACGGGGAGCAGGAGGTCCGGTTGGCTGCCCCAGCGCCAGCGCTCCTCGGCGAGGCCGAACCCGCACAGGACGGCGCCGTCGCGGGCGTAGTCGAGCAGGGCCGGCGGGTGTTCGGCCATGGGGCGGTAGTGGACGACCTCGACGCCGTCGCGCGCTATCTCGGTGAGCAGGTCGGCACCGGTGGAGTCGCCGTACTCGATCGCGAAGGACCAGCCGCCGCAGACCCCGACGCGGACCACGCCGTCGCCGTCCTCGCCGGGGCGGTAGGTCTCGATGTCGAGGTCCCACACCTCGGCGCCGCTGACCGGACCGGCGGCGCCTCGCACGTCCGCGCCCATCCGCCGGGCCACCTCCTCCGGCGGGATCCCGCGCGCGAACAGGACGCCGCTGAGCCGGTCGTCGCCCTCGGCGAGCCACCGGATGCCGTCGCTCATGACGCCCTCCCCCCGTTTCGCACCGACCCGCCCTGGTCGGGCTTCCGGACGGCACCCTAGCGCGCCCCACCGACAATGGAACCTCCCCGGGGGCGACGGGGCCCGCAGGGGCAGAACGGCACGGCTCCCGCGCCGGGTTGGCCGGTGCGGGAGCCGCCGACGGCGGCCACGCCTACGGCAGCTTCACCGCACCCTTGAGCGCGTCGACGGCCCCGAAGACCATCGCACTCGCGCTGCCCAGCATGCCGAACAGCGGGGCGCCGGCCTGCGCGAGAGGAGCGGCGGGGGCGGCGGGCGCGGCTGCGGGCCCGGCGGCGGCGGGGGCGGCGGCAGTGGCGGCGCCGGCCACCGGGGTGGTGGCGGCGAGGAGCGCGGAGGCTCCGAGGAGGACGGCGACGGTGCGGCGCATGGGGTTCCTTCCGGTCCGAACGGCGAGTTGCGGCTCCGACGGTAGGGCGCGCCCGCCCGCGCCTCCGGCCGTTCCACGACAGCTCACCCGGTCGAGTGATCCCGGTGTTCGGGCCCGGGAGAGCCGGGCCCGTCAGCGGCCGGCGCGCACTGACGTCCGCGTGAGGGCGCACCGCACGCCCCGGGGGCGCCGCCGCGGCGCGTGCCGGACGGGCCGCACACCCCCCGAAAGGGTCAACCCGATCACGGCCGCCACCCGAACGGCCGATACCCCGAGTGGTACGGGCGCGAAGCGCGCGCCCGCCGCCCTTCGGGAGGACACGGCATGAAGCTTCGGGCGATCGCGCCGGCCGCGGGCCTGTTGACGGTCGCGCTCGCCGCCGCCGGCACGGGCTGGGTCGCGGAGGCCGACCCCGCCACCGACAACGCGCCCGCACGGGACAGCGCCGCCCGGTCGGTCGAGGGGTACCAGCTGGTGCGGCTCGACAACGCGAACGTGCCCAACTTCCAGCGGCGGACGGTCTCCTGCCCGGCCGGTGAGAAGGCGCTCGGCGGCGGCGCGGAGGCCCGTGGCGACGAGGCGGTCCTGGTCGGCAGCTTCCCGGCCGACGACGGCAGCGGCTGGATCGGCCTCGGCCGCCGACCGGGTGCGGGTGACGTCGGCATCAGCGTCTTCGTGATCTGCGCCAAGGCCTGACCGCCCCTCCACAGACACAGGGGTGGAGCCGGGCGCTCGGCTCCACCCCTGTCCGGCAACCGTCAGGCCGCGGCGTCCGGGGTCTTCCCGTCCTGCGCCTGCTGCGAGCGCGCGGCGAACATCCGGGTGATCCGGTTGACCACCTCGACGTTCGGGGCGGACGGGTTCTCCGGGCAGTAGGAGATCCTCAGGACGTTGCTGCCGGACTTGACGAGGAGTTCCACGCACTGGCCCTCCATGAAGACCGAGGACCGCTCGCCGGCCTTCGGAGCGGCCATCGGCGGCTTCTCGGGCAGGCCGTCACTGATGCCGTAGGCGACGTCGTACATCTTGTCGCCCCACTCCGGGCTGGGGCCCGCCATGAGCTGGAACTCCACCTGGGTCTTGCCGTCGTCGGCGTGGAAGCGCGAGTCGCCCCTCCCGACTATCTGCTCGCACAGGCTCACCTGTGCGGGCGGGACGCCGTCGCCGCCGCAGTCGCCCTTGGGCACCGCGGAAGGCGCCTTCTCCTGGGTCCAGCCGTCCGGCACGGCGTGCAGGTCGGGCATGACGGCCTTCACCTGGTCCAGGTTGGCCAGCGGCTTCGGACCGTCCGGGCCGGTGCCGAGGTAGAGACCGAGCCCGGTCAGCGTGCCGATCACACCGAGCACGACGACCCCGCCGGTCACCGCCCAGGCGCGGCTGCGCCGGGCGGACGTCCCCTGGACCGTTCCGGGGCTGTACGCGGGCCAGTTGGCGTCGCCGCCGCCCTGCCACGCCGGAGCCGCCTGGGGCATCGGAGCCCCGGCCATGGGCGGCGGCGCGGTCATGGCGACGGAGAGCCGGGCGCGCAGGTTGGCCGCCAGGCCCGGGTCGCCGGCGAGCAGTTGGCCCACCGCGAGCGCCAGGTCCCACTGGGCCTGCTGGTCGCCGGGACGGGCCTCCACCCGCCCGAGGGCGTGCGCCCACTGCGGCCACTGCCGCAGCGACTCCCGCACGCGCGCGAGCGCCTCGCCGCCGAGCGCGGCCCCTGCCGCGCCGACCGTGTGCGACGCGGTCTGCACCAGCGCCTCGACCACCATGGCGACGAGATCGGACCCGTCCCCCGCTGTCATCGAACCCCCCGATCGGAAAAGAAGACGGTGACACTCTGACACCAACCGAGCGATCATGCACAATTCCGCCCCGACGGAGACCGAACCGCAATGCCGCAGGCCGGGACAGGGCGCCGTCGCCCGAATATCGTCGCGGACGGTTACCCGGGACGGGCCGGCTCGTTCTCCAGCCGGAAGCCCCGCACGCCGAAGCCGCACCGCACCGCCGCACCACCCGCACCGCACAGCCACACCGCACAGCCACACCGCACCACCCGTACCCCCGCACCACCCCCACACCGCCTCCGCTCCGCCCCACCGCCGAAACCGACCGAGAAAAAACGATTCTGCTCCCCTGAAGACAGCCCGAGACGCCCCGAGACGCCCCGGAACACCCCGGGGAAGAGAACAGGAAGAGCCCATGAGCGAGCACGACTTGCCCGGCGCCCCGCAGGAGAACGCCTGCGCCGGCGACGAGTTGGCGCTGTACATCGACCTGGAGGCGGTCGCCTGCCCCGGCCTCCTCGTCTCCCTGCCCGCCCGGCTGCGCTACCGCCGGGAGGACCCCTACGCGGTGAGCCTCGACACCCACATCGACCTCGACGAGCCGATCACCTGGATCTTCGCCCGCGAACTCCTCGCCACCGGCCTCACCGGCTGGGCCGGCCTCGGCGACGTCACCGTCCACCGCGGCACCGGGCCCGCCGCCGCGACGCTCTTCATCGCGCTCAGCGCCGACGACACGACGGCCGTCCTGCGCGCGCCCGCCGCCCTCGTCCAGACCTTCCTCACCGCGACCGAGCACGTCGTGCCGTACGGCACCGAGACGGTCCACCTCGACGTCGACGACCTGATCCTGCGCCTGTTCGAGACCGAGGAGCCGCCGCTCATCTGACGGACCCCGCCGTCCGGATGCCGGAACGCCGGGTCCGCCGGGTCCCCCGCGAGGCAGGATGGCGGTCGAAAATCAACATTTTGTGGAAGGCGCTGCCGTCCACCGCCCTTCACCCGGAGCTCCCGCATGCCCAGACCCCCGTCCGCCACCACCACCAGGCCGCATCCGCTGCACGTACTAAGGGCCACCGCCTTCGCCATCGCGGCCCTGCTCCTCCTGGTCGGGACCGGGGTCCTGCTGCACCAGCCGCTGCTCATCCCGCCGCTGGCCGCCAGCGCCGCGCTCGTCCACGGCGCGCCCGGGCTGCCGATCTCGCAGCCCCGCAACCTCGTCGGCGGCCAGCTGGTCTCCGCGCTGATCGGGTACGCCACGCTCGCCGTCACCGGCAGCAACGGGTGGGGCGCTGCGGTGGCCGCCGGGATCTCGCTCGGCGTGATGCTGCTCACGCACCTCTCGCACTCGCCGGCCGCCGCCACCGCCGTCATCGTGGTGCTCCAGGCGCCGCACCCGCTGCCGTTCCTGCCGCTGCTCGCGCTGGCCACCGTCCTGCTGGTCGCGATCGGCCTGCTCCCGGGCCGGATCGGCGGCCACCCGGTGCGCTACCCCGTCGCCTGGTGGGCCGTTCCCCGGTGAGCCGCCGGGCCCGGAGGGCGGGCCTCAGGCGCCCACGTACGCCGCGAGGTGCTCCCCGGTGACGGTGTGCCGCTTGGCCACCAGCTCGGCCGGAGTGCCCTCGAAGACGACCCGCCCGCCGTCGTGGCCGGCGCCCGGGCCGAGGTCGACGATCCAGTCCGCGTGCGCCATGACCGCCTGGTGGTGCTCGACGACGATGACCGACTTGCCCGCGTCGACCAGGCGGTCGAGCAGGCCGAGCAGTTGCTCGACATCGGCCAGGTGCAGGCCGGTCGTCGGCTCGTCGAGGACGTAGACGCCGCCCTTGTCGCCCATGTGCGTCGCGAGCTTGAGGCGCTGGCGCTCGCCGCCGGAGAGCGTGGTGAGCGGCTGGCCGAGGCTCAGGTAGCCGAGGCCGACGTCCACGAGCCGGCTCACGATCGCGTGCGCGGCCGGGATGCGGGCCTCGCCCTCGCGGAAGAACTCCTCGGCCTCGGTCACCGGCATCGCCAGCACCTCGCTGATGTCGCGCCCGCCGAGGCGGTACTCCAGCACCGACGCCTGGTAGCGCTTGCCCTCGCAGTCCTCGCAGACGCTCGCCACGCCGGCCATCATCGCCAGGTCCGTGTAGACCACGCCCGCGCCGTTGCAGGTCGGGCACGCGCCCTCGGAGTTGGCGCTGAACAGGGCCGGCTTCACGCCGTTGGCCTTGGCGAAGGCCTTGCGGACCGGTTCCAGCAGACCGGTGTACGTCGCCGGGTTGCTGCGCCGGGAGCCGCGGATCGCGCCCTGGTCGACGGAGATCACGCCCTCGCCCGGCGCCTCCGACGATCGTGGCAGCGAGCCGTGCACGAGCGAGCTCTTGCCGGAGCCGGCCACACCCGTGACGACGGCGAGCACCCCGAGCGGGATGTCCACGTCGACGTTCCGCAGGTTGTGGGTGGAGGCGCCGCGGATCGCCAGCTTCCCGGTCGGTGTGCGCACCGTCTCCTTGACCCTCGCCCGGTCGTCGAGGTGGCGTCCGGTGATCGTGCCGCCCGCCCGCAGGCCCTCGACCGTCCCCTCGAAGCAGACCGTGCCGCCGCCGCTGCCCGCGCCCGGACCGAGGTCGACGACGTGGTCGGCGATCGCGATCGTCTCCGGCTTGTGCTCGACGACGAGCACCGTGTTGCCCTTGTCGCGCAGCCGCAGCAGCAGCCCGTTCATCCGCTGGATGTCGTGCGGGTGCAGGCCCACGGTGGGCTCGTCGAAGACGTACGTGACGTCGGTGAGCGAGGAGCCGAGGTGGCGGACCATCTTGACGCGCTGCGCCTCGCCACCGGACAGCGTCCCGGAGGGGCGGTCGAGCGAGAGGTAGCCGAGACCGATCTCGACGAACGAGTCGAGCGCCTCCCCGAGGCTCGTGAGCAGCGGCGCCACCGAGGGCTGGTCGAGCCCGCGCACCCACGCGGCCAGGTCGCTGATCTGCATGGCGCACGCGTCGGCGATGCTGGTCTTCCCGATCCTCGACGAGCGGGCCGCCTCGGTCAGCCGGGTGCCGTCGCAGTCGGGGCAGGTGCTGAAGGCGACCGCGCGGTCCACGAAGGCCCGGATGTGCGGCTGCATCGCCTCCTTGTCCTTGGCGAGGTAGGACTTCTGGATCCGCGGGATCAGGCCCTCGTAGGTCATGTTGATGCCCGCGATCTTCATCCGGACCGGCTCGCGGTACAGGAAGTCGTGCAGCTCCTTCTTCGTGTACTTGCGGATCGGCTTGTCCGGGTCGTAGAAGCCGGACTCGCTGTAGAGCCGGTAGTTCCACCCGCCCGGCGTGTAGCCGGGGATGGTGAGCGCGCCCTCGGCGAGCGACTTGGCGTCGTCGAAGAGCTGGGCGAGGTCGATGTCGGAGACGCTCCCGCGGCCCTCGCAGCGCGGGCACATGCCGCCGGTGACGCTGAACGAGCGGCGCTCCTTCACGGTCTTGCCGCCGCGCTCCACGGTGACGGCGCCGGCGCCGCTGACCGAGGGGACGTTGAACGAGTACGCCTTGGGCGAGCCGATGTGCGGCTCGCCGAGCCGGCTGAACAGGATGCGCAGCATCGCGTTGGCGTCGGTCGCGGTGCCGACGGTGGAGCGCGGGTCGGCGCCCATCCGCTGCTGGTCGACGATGATCGCGGTGGTCAGCCCGTCGAGGACGTCGACGTCGGGGCGTGACAGCGACGGCATGAAGCCCTGGACGAAGGCGCTGTAGGTCTCGTTGATCAGCCGCTGCGACTCGGCGGCGATGGTGTCGAACACCAGCGAGCTCTTGCCCGAGCCGGAGACACCGGTGAACACCGTCAGCCGGCGCTTGGGGATCTCGACGCTGACGTCCTTGAGGTTGTTCTCGCGCGCGCCGAGCACGCGGATCATGTCGTGGCTGTCGGCGTCGTGCGGCACCGGCGCGGGCGCGCCCGTCCTCTTGGCCATGGTCGTCGTCTCTCCGGTTCTGTGCGGGCGGGGGCGCGGCGCTCGGCTTCCCGAGCCGCGGCTACGCGAGCTCGTTGATGCGGATCAGGTTGCCCGCCGGGTCGCGGAAGGCGCAGTCGCGGACGCCGTAGGGCTGCTTCGTCGGCTCCTGGACGAGCTCGGCTCCGCCGGCCGCCAGTCGGTCGAAGACGCCGTCGAGGTCGGCGGAGGCGAGGGTGAGACGGGCGTAGGTGCCCTTGGCCATCATCTCGGTGACGGTGCGGCGCTCGTCCTCCGTGACGCCGGGGTCCATGGCCGGGGGCTCCAGGACGACGGACGTGCCGGGGCTGCCGGCCGGGCCGACGGTGATCCAGCGCATCCTGCCCTGGCCGACGTCGTTGCGGACCTCGAAGCCGAGCAGGTCGCGGTAGAACGCGAGGGAGGCGTCGGGGTCGGTGTGGGGGAGGAAGGTCCAGTGGATGCTGAGGTCGTTGGTCTCCATGTCCACGAGGCTAGGCGCGGGCCCTGGGCCGGGGCTTCTCGAATCCTGACCGGTCTCGCACGCACCTCGGCCGGAGCGGTAAGCGATCGGTAAGAGGCCGCTGCCTACGGTCGAAGCACACACCCGCATGGGGGGACGGCCGGGTCCGCGCAGGGGACGGACCCGGCCGCGGGTGTGTACTCGTCGCGGACGGTTCACCCGTCGTGCGAGAGCGCGTCCGCGTCGCCGTTCGCCGGTCCCTCGCCCAGCTCCCGGGCCTCGCGCCGCACCCGCTCGGCGGGCGCGTCCAGCCCCGCCGCCTCGTACGCGCGCCCGAGCGCCCGCAGCGCCTCGGCGAGGAACGAGCGCCAGCCCCGGGCCCGCCAGAACAGGACGGACTCCTCCAGGTGCGCGACGGCCGCGTCGTGCCGCCCCTCCGCGAGGTCCAACTCACCCAGGATGCCCAGGGCCTGGGCGAGGTGGTGGCCCAGCTCGAAGCGCCGCGCGATGGCCAGCGCCGCCTCCGCCGTCTCCCTCGCCCGGGCGTCGCCGGTCGCCGCGTGGAGCGTGGCCAGGTAGAGCAGGGAGAACGCCTCCGCGTAGCCGTCGCCGAGCGAGCGGGCCATCGCGAGCGAGCTCGTCAGCAGGTTGCGCCCGTGCTCGACGTCGCCGGCGCGGCCGTGGGCGGCGCCGAGGAACTGGATCGCGGTGGCCTCGAAGCGGACGTTGCCGATCATGCGCGCCAGGCGCAGCGTCTCGGTGAGGTGCTCGATGGTGCGGGCGAGGTCCGTCTCGCCGTGGGCGACGGCGATGATCTGGTGCGCCTTGGCCACCCCGCCGGGGTGGTCGTGGGCGGCGGCGAGGTCCAGTGCGCGGCGTGCGGCGTCCAGCGCGTCACGGGCGCGCCCCTGGGCGACCAGGCTCCAGGCGAGCAGGACGAGGGCGTCGGCGGCGCCGCGCGGCTCGCCGACCTGCTCGAACAGGTCGAGCAGCTGCCGCGCGCGGCCGTCCAGGGCGACCATCGTCTCGGTGCCGTCGGCGGGGGTCGCCCAGGTGGTGACCTCGACCAGGCCGCGGGTGAGCACGGCCGTGCCGACGAGGTCGCCGGCCGCCTTGCAGGCCTGGAGGACGACGAGGTTGGTGGTGCGCCAGTCGTCGTAGAGGCCGCGGACGTCGCAGTACTTCTCCTGGCAGGCGGCGAGGTCCCAGGCGGTCGGGACGAGGCGCAGCGCGGCGGCCTGGCGGGCGCAGGCGTTGAGGGCGGGCTGCTCGACGTCGAACCAGGCGAGCGGGTCGTCGAGCAGCCGGGCGGCGGGGCCGTCGGGCAGCGGGCGGCGCGGGGCGGGACCGTGGATGGCGGCGAAGCAGGGGCCCGGTACCTGGTCGGCGGCCTGTTCGGCGAGCCAGAGCCAGGCGCCGAAGGCCCGTTCGAGGGCGTCGGCGCGGTCGGCGGGGGTGTCGGTGGCGTGGGCGTGCTCGCGGGCGTAGAGCCGGACGAGGTCGTGGAAGCGGTAGCGCAGGTGGGGTTCGGTGCCGGTCTCCTGGAGGAGCTGGGCGTCGATGAGCTCCTCCAGCCGCCGCTCGGCCTCCTCCAGCGGGACGTCGGCGAGCGCGGCGGCGGCCCAGGGGGCGAAGTCGGCCGCGTCGAGCAGGCCGAGCAGGCGGAAGGTGCGGCGGGTCGGCTCGGACAGGCGGGTGTAGCCGACGGCGAAGCCCGCGCGAACGGCGAGGTCGCCGGCCGCGAGCTCGTCGAGGCGGCGGCGCTCGTCGCGCAGCAGCTCGGCGAGGCGGGCGAGGCTCCAGCGCGGGCGCGCGGCCAGGCGGGCGCCGGCGATGCGGACGGCGAGCGGCATGCCGCCGCACAGGTCGGCGATCTGGCCGGCGGCGACGGGTTCGGCGGCGACCCTGGCGTCGCCGACGATGTGGCGCAGCAGCGTCTCGGCGTGGGCGGGGCCGAACCCGCCGAGGTCGACGAGCCGGGCGCCGGGCAGGGCGGTGAGGACGGCGCGGCTGGTGACGAGGGCGTTGCTGTGCTGCTGTTCGGTGGTGCTTCCGGGCAGCAGGGGCCTGAGCTGGGCCTCCCCGGCGGCGTTGTCCAGGACGACGAGCACCCGGCGGCCGGCGAGCAGGGTGCGGTAGAGGGCGGCGCGTTCGTCGAGGGACTCGGGGATCTCCCGGGCGTCGGCGCCGAGGGCGCGCAGGAAGGCGGCGAGGACGCGGGCCGGGTCGGCCGGTTCGTCGTCGGCGCCGCGCAGGTCGGCGTAGAGCCGGCCGTCGGGGTAGTCGGCGGCGGCGCGGTGGGCGGCGTGGACGGCCAGGGCGGTCTTGCCGATGCCGCCCATGCCCGAGACCACCGGCACGCGGCCGTCGGCGAGGGAGGTGAGGACGAACCGCAGGTGCTCCTCGCGGCCGGTGAAGTCCGGGAGGTCGGACGGGAGTTGGCTCGGTGCGTGGACCGGTCGGGCGCCGTCGTGGTCGCGGGCCAGCAGGGCGAGGAAGACGCTCTGGACCTGCTCGCCCGGCTCGATCCCGAGCTCCTCGGCCAGCCGCCGGCGCAGCGTCTGGAAGCGGCGCAGCGCCTCGGCGGGGCGGCCGTCGGCGGCGAGCAGTTCGAGGAGGGCGGCCTGCACGGGCTCGTCGAAGGGGTATTCCTCGGCGAGCGCCGTCACGGCCGGGAGGGCGCAGCCGGGGGCGGCGGTCCCGGCGAGGGCGAGGGCGGTGGAGCGGACGGCCTCCTCGACCGCCGTCACCAGCGGGTCCTCGCGGTTGACCCGGTCCAGCCCGGCCAGCACCGGGCCGCGGCGCAGGTCGAGCGCGGCGGCCCGGTCCCCGTCGGCGGCCAGCAGCCGGAAGCGCCCGAGGTCGACGGCCTCCGGGCGGACGGCGAGCCGGTAGCCCTCGCCGTCGGAGTCCAGCACCACGGCGTCGTCCCCGAAGGTCCCGAGCCACCCGCGCAGCCGGGACACCCCGGTGTGCACGGCGCCGCGGCCGACCCGGTCGGCCTGCCCGGCCCACACGAGCTCCAGCAGCCGCCCGGCCGACAGCCGCTCGCCCTCGGCGAGCAGCAACGCCCCCAGCAGCCCGCGCAGCACCCCCGCCCGGGGCAGCGCCTGCGGCTCCGCGTCCACGGCGACCACCAGCGGACCCAGCACCCCGAACGTCATGCCCATCGGCTCCAGCCCCTCACGCTCACGCCCCGTGCAGCCCCCGCCCACGTGATCATGACACTGGTGCGGACACCGAGCAACGGGCCCGGCCACCGTATCGGCCCGACCGGTTCAGAGGCAGGTCCAGCAGTACAGCCGCTCGTCGGCCGCCCGGGCGCGCCGCGCGAGCCCGGCCAGTTCGCCGACCACCGGGCACAGGCTCTCGGCGGAGGCGCCGTGCAGTTCCTCCGCCTGCGCCCAGCGGGCGGCGACCGCCGGGACGTCGGCGTCCGGCACCGCGGCGAGGGTGTCGCGGGTGTCGGTGTCGAGCTCGAACACCCACGGGCCCGTCATCCACGGATCGTCGTCGTCCACGGGCCCCTCCGGTCCGGGCGGCGGAGTGGTCGGCCACACCGGTGCATCGCCCACGAGGTCAACGGCCCACGGCACTTGGCGGACGGCGGCGACCAGCTGCCCCAGCACGACGACCGGATCCAGCCCCTTGGCCTCGACCCCGTCGAAGGCCCGTCGCGGCCCGGTGAGCGGCGATCCCCCGTCGGCCGCCTCCAGCTCCCGCCGGACCACCGCCGCGTCCGCCGCACGGAAGTAGTCGGTCAACACACCCATCGTCCTCGCCCCCCGCGACGTCTTGCGCTCCGCAGGGAAGTAGACCAGACCCCACCGACAGCCCTACCGGGGATCCTGCCGCTCCTCGGAGAAACCGCCCGGGACGGGCGTGGCCGCGCGCCACAGCAGGCCCGGGTCGGGCGCGTACTCGGTGGAGTGCGCCAGCGGATGGAGCCGCCGGTGGCCGGGGACGGGAATCTCGGTCAACCGGCCATCCCGGATCATCCAGAGCCCGAAGCAGTCGTCCTCCTCGTCACGGATCAGCACCTGGACGCTCTCCGGCGCCTTCCACGGCAGCGACTCCAAGTGACGCAGCAATCCCGTCCGCTGCCCCATCCGGTCGAACTCGGCGACCCACGCCTCGACGAAGGTGGGCAGCGGCGCGAAGCAGCCGCACCAACTGCGGGAGTCGTCCGGTCGGCACAGCGGCGCCATCGCCTCCTCATCCCACGGAGCCAGCACGAGGACCTGCGCGGTTCTGGTCATGCGGCAGTATCGGCGCACAACACACCTGCGGAGCAACCGAATTCGAGCGGAAGCGGGGGACGAAGCACAGGAAGTCGGCCCGCCCGACTTCCCGCGCTCATGGGCTTCGTCGGCTTCCCAGCCCCTCGCCAACCGTGCAGGAGGTGAGGGGCTGGGCGCTGCGTTCAGGAACGGGCCTGCTCGATCGCCTCGAAGATGTCCGCGTCGGTCTCCTGCTGCCAGGACGGCAGGTCGACCCAGTCGGCGACATAGCCCGGCTTCGGGTTCTCAATGTGCTTGTGGATCTGGGCGATCCAGCACGTCGCGACGAAACGGCCCTTCTGCTCCCGGGTCAGCTTGGACGTGTTCCCGCCGCTCACGCTGATGAAGTCACGGACCTGGCCGAACACGGCGGCGGCGCACTCGCGCTCCCACTCGGGGGTCTCGTCCCACGGGGCGACGTAACCGGCCTTCGGTTCGCCCGGGTAGTGCTTGGACACGCCCGCGATCCACGCCTCGCGGAAGACTCGTCCGTCAGCCGACATGCGTCACTCCTTCGTCAGACGGCGCTGTCAAGCGCCGAGATCTGCTGATGCAATGCTGAAGCCCGCCTATCGGCCATGAGCGGGAGGAGGCGGCGCCAAGACGCGCTTGCGCGCCTGGCGGGCGCTTCCCTCGGCCAGGTAGGCGTTCCAGGCGCCGGTGTCGGTGGGTGCGGGCCTCACGTTGTGCGCACCACGGGGCGGAGGAGGTCGAGGACGTGAGTCCAGTCGTAATTGTCGTGGCCGCCACCGGACTTGGGCTTGCGGGGCACATAGTTGCCGAGCAGGACGCCCATAGACCCCAGCCGGCCCAGGCTCTCCGCGTACGCAGGGTGAGCGGCCTGGGCGGAATTGACGTAGGGCTGCACCGCCACGGGAATCCCAAGCCCGTACGCCTCGCACAGGATGCCGAGGGCGAGGGTGTCGGAGATGCCGGCGGCCCACTTGTTGAGGGTGTTGAACGTGGCGGGGGCCACCGCGATGGCATCGGCCGGCGGCAGCGGCTGTGGGACGCTCGGCGTGCGCCACGCGGAGCGGACCGGGTAGCCGGTCTGGGCTTCGATAGCTTCCCGGTCTATGAAGCCGAGCCCGTTAGGGGTCGCGATCACTCCCACTCCCCAACCCTCGGCATGGGCAGCGGTGATCAGCTCGCCGACCCTGTCGGCGATGCCCGAGGCGCACACGACGATGTAGAGGAACGGCTTGCGGTGCTCGACCACTTCACGCTCCCGGGTCCGTGGTGGCCATCAGGCTCGACGGCTTTCGTCGGTCTTCAGCCCGCCGATCGGCGCCCACTCGTGTTCCAGGATCGAGTAGGTGATCGAGTCGCGCCATGCGCCGTGGACAAAGACGTGATCACGGATTCGGCCGTCCTCCGTCATCCCGGCGCGCAGCAGGGTGCGGGCAGAGGCCTCGTTGAGGGGCGCGCGGGCCGCCCAGATGCGGTGCAGGCCGAGGACGTTGAAGCCGAGGGCGCACAGCAGGTGGACGGTCTCGGTGCCGAGGCCCTTGCCCCACTCGGCAGGGTGGAGGGCGAAGCCGATGGTGGCGGCCTGCTGCGGCTCGGTCGCAAGACGCGCGTAGCCGATCAGCCGGTGCTCGTCGCGATGGGTGACGGCGAGGCAGTACTCGATGCGTGGGACGGCGCTCGCCGAGTCGATGGACCTGGTGGTGATCGCCTCGACCTGGTCACGGGTGCGGGGTTCGAAACTGAGGTGCTTGGTGGACTCGGGGTCTCCGTAGATGGCCAAGAGGTCGTCGGTGTCGCCGGGTTCGACTTCGCGCAGTGCCAGACGAGGGCCGGCCAGATGGAGTGGGGTCATGGCTGCGGAGCCTAGCCGCCGGTTCACCGGACGAGGACCGAGGTCGGGGTGGCGGTGAATGCCTCGATCTCTTGCCTCAGGGCGACGCCGACGATGCCGTTTCGGCGGGCACCGGCGTTCAGCGCGGCGTGGACTCGCTGAGCACTACTGACGATGCCGAAGTTCCGTTGCTCGATGGGGAGGTCGAGCACTGGGCGCACAGCCTCGGCTGCGCCCTCGACTTCACCGCGGGCGATGCGGGCGAGGGCGAGGTCGGTCTGCGCGCCGGCCTCGTCGCCGAATGCCCACTCCTCCTCGGAAGCGTCCTGGTAGGCGGCGACGGCGGTTTCGGACTGGGTCTCGCCGAGGACGGCGTCCTCGCCGAGTTGCACGGTGGCCTCGGCGACGTAGTAGAGCTGGCGGGGCACCGGAAAGGTCATGATGCCGCCGAAGTCGTCGAGATCGTCAAGTTCGACGGCATCGCGGGCGTTCTCGGCCTGCCGGATGGCGGTGCGGGTGGCCTCGCCGTCTCCGAGGAGGGAATGGGCGCGGGCGGAGAGACAGGCCAGCCAGATACTGGTGGTGCCGCGGACGTCGCCCGCCGCGTTCTGACCGAGGGCGGCGTAGTCGACGGCCTCGCCGGGACGACCCGCCCAGTAGGAGATGAGCGACTGGAGCGAGCGGACCCAGGCGCGCATGGCGTGGTGATCGGCGTTGTCGGCGCACACGAAGGCGGTGCGAGCCTGCATCATCGCGGCGCTCGGGTTGCCCAGGTCGTGGCTGGCCTTGGCCAGCATGCCGGAGGTGATACTGGCCAGCAGGTACAGCTCGCGGGCCTGCGCGGGCTTGGCCCGGCCGTGCTCGAGGAGTTGGAAGGTGAGGTCCTGGACCTCGACCAGATCTCCGAGCAGGGCCGGCAGTGCCAGCTTCGGGTACGCGACGGTAAGGCGCCGCACCTCGTCGTGGATCTGCCCCAGGGTCTCCGGGCCGATGCTGCTGCCCTCCGCCATCGCGGCGAACCGAAGTGCACGACGAGCCGCCATCACGACCTGCCTTTCCATTTCCGTGGTGCCCGCATCGGAGCGGGTCTCGCTGTTGGGCGGGCCTCCGGCAAGTGGCGCCGTTGCCTTCTCGGGCGGGAGGCAGGCAGGCCCCAGTCGTGACGGCGGGACGGCGAGGGTGCCGGCGGTTGCGGGCGCGACCGCAGAGCCGGTTGGTGCGGGAGCGAGGAGCTGGTCGACACAGACGCCGAACATGGCCTCCAGCACTCGGCATTGGTCCGGGTAGGGGCGGGTTTTCACCGCGCCTCCGTACCAGCGCTCGAACTGCCGCTTGGAGACCGACAGGCCACGAAGTCTGGGGTCGTTCTCCTGCTCGGCGACCGAGTTCGCCATCGCCTCGAACCGGAGTCGGAAGGTCTCATAGACCTGCCAGTGTCGTTGCAGCGTCAAGACCCGTAAGAGTGTCGGGGTTTCAGCCACTGCGGATCCTCTCCGTCCCCATTCGTCTGTTCTGACGATAGCCGTGGTCAGTGGACGGGAAACCCCGTTCGGAGGTGCGACAGGGTGAGATGACGGCAGCCATGACGGTGGTCATGACGCATGACGTCGTCGGCCACGTAGCGAGCCCCCGGTGATGACGTCGTCATGGCGGTGGCGACGTCGTATCCATGCCTACCTGGTGGCCAACATGCTGAACTCGACTTCGCATTCCGTGTGCAGTCGACGGCGAAGCGTGACGTTTGGTGGCTTGCCGTGTCAGCCGCAAGCCCGGTCCAGGGCCAGGAGAAGGAACCGATGTACGACACCACGGCTGGACACACTGCGGAGAACCGTCGCCTGGCGGATAACGGGATGAGCGCGACCGCCGAAGACGGCCCCGCCGCTCGCGCCAGGCGGCGTCCGGGGCTGGCGATCCGCACGTTCAGGGTTGCTCAGGATGGCACTCGCTATGACGACTCCGGCGTGATCACCGCAAACCCGGATCCAGACGAATACGTCGCTCGGATCGAGATCTGGCCTGACTGCGCCTGCCCGCAGCATCGGGCCGGCACCTCCGGCTCGGCGCGGCTGCCCGCCTCGTAGGCAGCAGGACCGTGTTCGAGCCCGACTGCGGGACCTATGTCGTCAGAGTCTGGACCGCCTGTGCTGTGTCCGCAGCAGCCTTGTTCCACCTGGCCGCCATCGCCGTGCTCCTGGCCATGCGCACCCACTGAACTCCCGCCCGTGCCGCTGAGTAAGCGGCACGGGCGGGCTCCCACATCGCCAAGCCGAGAAGAGTTCTGTCATGTCCACCCCGCAGCCTCAGCCGCCTCCGCCGAAGCCGGACAGCCAGCCGTCGCCCCGGCCGCCGGAGCGGTAGCCAACTGACGTTCGTGATCAATCCATCGATAGCAAGGGAGAACCCCATGGGTTGGGGAACCGACAAGAGCAGTGGCGGCAAGCACGGGGGCAAGAAGGACCCCGGCACGGACAAGCCGTCCCCGGACGGCTCGCGGCCGGCACCCGCTCCGAAGCACAAGAAGGACGACGAGAAGAAGTGACGAACTTCGTGCATCGACCGGAGCAGGCCGTCGTTCGCGGGCTGCTCCGGGGCGTCGAAGATGAACTCGGCGGGCCCGTTCCTCCTGAGTGGCGGGAGGCGATCAAGGCCGTGCCGCGGCATCGATTCCTGCCGGAGCGGATCTGGCTGGAGGATGGCGACGGTGGCTATGCGGCCTGCGACCTTCAGCGCGCCCCGGAGCGGTGGTTCGAGGCTGCTTACTCCGACGTCCCCGTTGTGACGCAGGTCAACGATGGGGTGGAGCCGGACGATCCGGATGACATGTGGCCGTCCTCCTCGGCCTCGGCGCCCTCAATCGTCGTCCGGATGTTGCGGGAGCTCGATGTTCGGCCCGGCATGAACGTCATGGAGGTTGGGACCGGGACCGGGTGGAATGCCGCTTTGCTGGCGCACCGGCTCGGGCCTGGCCGTGTGTCCTCGGTGGAGGTCGATCACGAGGTGGCCAGGCACGCCTGCGCCTCGCTGAATGCGGCGGGCTTGGCCGTCGACGTCCTCTGCGGGGACGGGGCTCGCGGGTGGAGGCTCCGACAGCCGTTCGACCGGGTCATCTCGACCTGTTCGGTGCGCCGAGTGCCGACGGCTTGGATCGAGCAGACCGCGCCCGGCGGCATCATCCTCACCCCCTGGGACAACCCCATGCTCTGTTGGGGGCTGCTCAAGCTCACGGTGGCAAACGGTCGGGCGTGCGGGCGGTTCAGTCCGCACTCCGCCTTCATGCTGATGCGCGGGCAGCGTCGCGACCTGCGCATCTTCCGTGACGTTGTCCGCGACGACCACGTGCCCGACGAGTCCCGTACCTCGCTGGAGCCCGACCGTGTGGCCGGGGACGACTGGGAGGCTCGCTTCGCGCTCGGGCTGAAGCTGGGAGACGTCTGGACGGCCTGGGATCACACCCGGCTCTGGGTGGCGACCACGGACGCCCTGTCCTGGGCTGCCGTCGACCCCTTCGAGGTCTGGCAGTACGGGCCCCGCCGGCTCTGGGACGAGGTCGAGGCCGCGTACCGCTGGTGGGAGCAGCACGGCCGGCCGGGGCCGGAGCGCTTCGGGCTGACGGTCACCGGGCCCGACCAGTGGGTCTGGCTGGACCGGCCGACGAATCTGGTTCGGGCCCTGCCATAGCTGACGCGGTCAGTGCGACTCCAGGTTGTGGGTCATCCGTTCCAGAACGCTGACCGCCGTGCGGTACTCGTCCGGCGTGATCCCGGTCGTGGAGAGTGCGCGGAACGTGGCGACCCGCTCCTCGACGGCGGCGAGCCGGTCGCGGCCCGACGGGGTGAGGGTGAGGCGGCCGGGGGCCGGGCGGGTCGTCCAGCCGTCGGCGAGGACGGCCTCGATGGCGGCCGCCCTCGCCGAAGCGTCGGCGTTCGCGGCGAGGGCGGCGTGGACGTCCGTGTCGCGCGCCTCCGGGGTGTCGCCGACCACGTTGAGGACCTGCCACGCCGTCCGGGTGAGGCCGAAGTCGGCGAGCATGGCGTTCATGTGGGCGGTCAGCGCCTTGTCGGTGCGGTTCAGCCAGTAGCCGATGGGCTTCATGGTGTGGGTCACTCCCCCGGTGCGGTGAAGGCGGACGCGTTCTCGACGGCCCACTGGCGGAAGGTCCTGGCGGGTGTGCCGAGCAGGGTCTCGGTGGTGTCGGCGATGGTGGCGGGGCGCACGGAGGCCTCGGCCCAGAAGGCGAGCAGCGAGCCGATCAGCGGGGCGGGCATGAAGCGGCTCATCTGTTCCTCGGCCTTGGTGCGAGAGATGGTCTCGACGGTGATCCGGCGGTCCAGCACCTCGGACAGGACGGCGAGTTGCTCGCGGAAGGTCAGCGCCTGGGCGCCGGTGAGGGTGACGGCGTGGCCGCGCAGGGCGGTGCCGGTCAGTGCCTCCACCGCGACGTCGGCGATGTCCTCGGGGTGGATCGGCGCCAACGACGCCTCGGGGTAGGCGAGTTCGACCGGCAGGCCGTGGCCGATCGGGTGCGCCCAGGCGAACGCGTTGGTGGCGAAGGCGTCCGGGCGCAGGAACGTGCAGGCCAGGCCGCTCGCGGCGAGGGCGCGCTCGACGCCGAGGTTGTGCGAGCCGAGCGGGTCGGTCTCGGCGCCGGGCGCGAGGACAGAGGAGGACGAGAGCAGCACGACGTGCTCGACGCCGGCCGCGCGGGCGGCCTCGGCGAAGGCGTCGATGCCGGCGGGCTCGGGGTAGAGGAAGACCTGGCGCACGCCGTCGAGCGCGGCGGCGAAGGTCTCCGGCCGGCCGAGGACGAGCTCGGCGGTGTCTACGCCGGCCGGGACGGACAGGTCGGCGGGCCGGGCGCTGGCGGCGCGGACCGGCAGGCCGGCGACGTGCAGGCGGTCGAGGACGGCGCGGGCGACCTTGCCGCGGGCGCCGGTGACGAGGACGGTCATGGGTGGTTCCCCCGTTGCATGATGATGCGCAGCTCCTTGCTGCGGAACATATGCATGCTCGCATGCATACATTTGCGAGTCAACATGTGGCTGCTGCTGAGCATGGACCTTAGGATGGCCGCCATGACGACGAACGAGCCGGACCACCGCACGGCCGAGGACCTCCTGAACGCCGTGGGCCCGGCCTTCGGCAAACTGCGCCGCACCTCGCTCCTGGAGGTCGAGAACCCCATCTCGGCCAAGGACCTGAGCCGCACCCTGGTCCTCAACCTCGTCGAGCAGCACACCCGCGACGCCGCGGCCGAGATCACCGTCGGCGCGGTCGCCGAACTCCTCGGCGTGGACCCGTCCGTCGCGAGCCGCATGGTCGGCGACAGCATCAAGGCGGGCTACCTGACCCGCGCCGCCTCGCAGCAGGACGGCCGCCGCACGGTCCTGCACCTCAGCCCGGCCGGCACCGAGCTGATCGTCCGGCTGCGCCGCCACCAGCGCGACGCGTACGACTACATCACCGCCGACTGGGCCGAGCGCGACCGGCTCGAATTCGCCCGGCTGATGCTCAAGTACGTCGACTCCCTCGACCGGCTGGCCGAGCGGAAGGTCACTGGGTAGCGCGCCCCGAGGGCAGCAGCTCGGCGATGTCGCGCGGGAGGACGGCGGCCAGCTTGTCCATCAGGTCCGGCGCGAGCGCCGCGTCCAGGACCTCCAGGACGGCGGCGGCCTCGCGGATGCCGCCGTCCTCTCCGGTGCCAGCCCGGCCGGCGATCCGGCCGGCGAAGACGGGCAGGCCGAAGCGCTCCCCGGAGGCGTGGGTGCGGCCCTCCTCGTCGGCCTCCCGGGCCGCCTCCCGAACTGCGGCGGCGAGCTCGGGCGGCAGCTGGGCGGCCACGTGCACGGCGAGCCCGGAGGGCAGGCGCTCGCCGAGGGTGAGCAGGACGGCCTTGGTGGCGCGCTCGGCGGCGGCCCGGTCGGGGAGCCCGGCGAGGTCCCGGACGGTGGCGATGATCTCGTCGTACTTCATGGCCGAGTCCCCTTCCGCCGGCGGGCGAGACCCCCTCTGTGAGGCTACGCCGCCGGGCCAGAGCCCGCTACGACGGGACGACCGGCAGGCGGCGCTTGTGCTCGGTGCGGCGGTAGTGGCCGACCACCGTGCGGAACACCTCCTCGCTGACCGGGCGCCCCTCCAGGAAGTCGTCCAGGGCGTCGTAGCCGACGCCGAGGGCGTCCTCGTCGGGCTTGCCGGGCGCGAGCGTCTCCAGGTCGGCGGTGGGCACCTTGTGGACGAGCTCCGCCGGTGCGCCCAGCAGCTCGGCCAGCGCCCGGACCTGACGCTTCGTCAGGCCGGACAGCGGCATGATGTCGGCCGCGCCGTCGCCGAACTTGGTGAAGAAGCCGGTGACGGCCTCCGCCGCGTGGTCCGTCCCGATCACGACCCCGTCGGACGCGCCGGCGGCGGCGTACTGGGCGATCATCCGCTGCCGGGCCTTGGTGTTGCCGCGGACGAAGTCCTCGTGGGCGCGGTCCCGGAAGGTCAGGCCGGCCGCCGCCAGGGCGTCCATCGCGCCGTCCGTGGCCGGCTTGATGTCCACGGTGAGGACCCGGTCGGGCCGGATGAAGTCCAGCGCGAGCTGGGCGTCCGCCTCGTCGGCCTGCACGCCGTGGGGCAGCCGCATCGCCCAGAACGACGCCTCGTGGCCCTCGGCGCGCAGCCGCTCGGCGGCGAGCTGGCACAGCCGTCCGGTGGTCGTGGAGTCCACACCGCCGCTGATGCCGAGGACGAGCGTGCGGGCGCCGGCCGCGCGCACCTGCTCCGCGAGGAAGGCGACCCGGCGCTCGGCCTCCTGCTCGGCGCTCGGGACGGGGGCGACGCCCAGGGCGCGGGCGATCTCCCGCTGGACGTCGGCGGGCAGGGGTTCGGACATGATGGGACTCCTCGGACCTCGGACGTGCTTCCGGGAGCCAGCTTGATCGCCACGGCGGCCGCCGCCAAGGGATTCCACCTCGATGGAATACGGGTCACAGCGGCCGGGCGGCGGAACACGGGCCACAGCGGCCCGGCGGCCTCAGAGGGCGTTCGATACTGATTTAGGCTTCCGCAGGCGATTTCGGGCGGAGGTATTGCCCGATTTTGTCGGGGCTGGCGGTCAGGCGAGTGGTCATGGAGTTGACCATGGCCCAGTGGATCATCGAGCGTGACCGGTCCGGCAGTTCCTCGTAGTCGCGATGGAGCCGCCGGTACCGGGACATGATCCCGAAGGTCTGCTCGACCCGCCAGCGGATCGGCTGAACGACGAAGCCCTTCTGCTCCTTGTCACGGGCGACGACCTCGACGTCGATGGACAGAGCGGCACCATGCCTGACGACGGCGTTGTTGTAGCCGGCGTCCACCCACGCCTTGGTCACCGTGGGCCACCTGGAGGCGAGGGTGTCCAGGACCTGTTTGCCGCCGGCGGAGTCCTGGACACCGGCGGCGGTGACGATCAGCACCAGGAGCAGGCCCAGGGTGTCGGTGGCGATGTGGCGCTTGCGGCCCTTGACCCGTTTCCCGCCGTCGTAGCCCTGGCTGTCGGCCGGGGCGTTCGGCGAGGCCTTCACCGACTGGGCGTCGATGACCGCGGCGCTCGGCAGGATCCGACGGCCCTTCTTCGCCCGCAACTGGTCACGGAGCGTGTCGTGGATCTGCTCGGTGGTGCCGTCACGCTCCCACTCCTTGAAGTAGCCGTAGACGGTGGTGTGGGGCGGGAAGTCGTGCGGCAGATAGCGCCAGGCGATGCCGGTCCGCGCGACGTAGAGGATCGCGTTGACCACTTCACGCAGTTCGGTGGTCGGGGGGGGCCCCCCGCCGCGCGGCCCCCCCCCCCCCCCCCCCCCCGAGCACCCGAACCGGCACAAAAAAGCCCACACGGGGCA
>NZ_JBHVPD010000096.1:0-19566 GCF_042887525.1 Kitasatospora sp. NPDC057936 | reverse complement strand
TTCTGGGCGGTGGGTGGGGGCTGGGTGGTTTTTGTTTTGTGGTTTTTGCCTATGGTGGGTGGGTGGGGCGGGGCGCCGGGCCGGCCGCCCCCCCCCCACCTCCAGCGCAGCAGCATCGGCTCCACGAGCTGCCACTGATCGTCCTTCAGGTCCGAGGGGTACCGGCGTCGTTCCGTCACAGTCGATCCGTACCGCTGACACGGGCCCGGCCGCTACAGGATCCTGGAACAGCGTCCGTGCCGAGCCCGCGAAAGCCGGACAGTTGGGGGGATTCCCCTATCGAACACCCTCTCAGAGCCAGCCGCGCTCGTCCGCCACCCGCAGCGCCTCCAGCCGGTTGCGGCTGGCGGTCTTGGCGATCGCGGAGGAGAAGTAGTTGCGGACCGTCCCCTCCGACAGGTACAGCTTGGCGGCTATCTCGGCCACGTCCGCGCCCGAGCGGCAGGCGTTCAGGACGTCGCGCTCGCGCGCGGTGAGCGGGGAGGCGCCCGCGGCGAGGGTCGCGGCGGCGAGCTCCGGGTCCACGACCCGCTCCCCCGCGTCGACCCGGCGGATCGCGTCGGCCAGCACCTCGGCCGGCGCGTCCTTGACGACGAAGCCGACGGCGCCGGCCTCCATGGCGCGCCGCAGGTAGCCGGCCCGACCGAAGGTCGTGAGGATCACCACCCGGCAGTCCGGCACCTGCTGGGCGAGGACCGCGGCGGCGGCGAGGCCGTCCAGTCCGGGCATCTCGATGTCCAGCAGGGCCACGTCGGGCCGGTGCTCGCGGGCCGCGTCCACGACCTGGTCGCCGCGGCCGACGGCGGCGACGACGGTGAAGTCGTCCTCCAGGTCGAGCAGCGTGCGCAGGGCGGTGCGGACCAGCTCCTGGTCCTCCGCGAGCAGGAGACGGATCGTCATGGGCTTCCCTCCCGGATTTCCCGGCCTTCCCGGACTTGCCGACCTTCGCGGGCTTGCCGACCTTCGCGGGCTTGCCGGCCTTCCCGGACTGGCCGGCCTTCCCGGACGGGTGCGTGCGGCCGGCCGGGGAGCGCGGGGACGGTCACCCGCAGCCGCCACCCGCGCGGGCCCAGCGGGCCGGCCTCGACGTTACCGTCCGCCGCCGCGACCCGTTCGCGCAGGCCCGCGAGCCCCTTGCCGTCGCCGACGGGGGAGCCCTTGCCCGGCCCGTCGTCGCGGATCTCCACCGAGGTGCCGGTGAGCAGCACCGTGCAGCGGGCCGCGCGGGCGTGCCGGACGACGTTGGTCAGGCCCTCCCGGACGACCCAGCCGAACAGCTCCCGGTGCGCGGGGGCCACCGCGTCGGTGGCGCCCGGCAGGTCGGCGACCACTCCGGCGGCCCGCAACAGCTCGCGGCCGCGCGCGAGTTCGGCGGCCAGCGTCACCTCGCGGTAGCCGGAGACGGCCGCCCGCACGTCGGCGAGCGCCTGCCGGGAGAGGTCCTCCACGGCGGCCATCTCCTCGACCGCGAGGGCGAGGTCCTTGGCGGCGAGCCGCTGCGCCAGCCGGGACTTGACGGTGATCGCGGTGAGCGAGTGCCCGAGCAGGTCGTGCAGGTCCCGGGCGATCCGGTTGCGCTCGGCCTCCGAGGCCAGGCGCGCCACCTCGGCCCGGGCGGCGACCAGTTCCTGGTTGGTGGTGGCGATCTCGGAGAACCCGCGCACGGTCAGCGAGCTGAAGAGCAGGGCCAGCGCCTGGAACCAGCCGGGCCCGCTGTGCCAGGGGCGCACCGCCCACGGCAGGACGAGGGCGCCCACCGTGCCGGCCACCACGGCCGCGGTGGCCCGGGCGGGGAACAGCACGGCGACGAACGAGACCACGCCGGTACCCAGGAAGAAGGCGTCGGCGTGGGCGAAGGGCAGGGCCGCCGCGAACAGCGCCGCCTGCCCGGCCGTCAGGAACTCGGCCTGCCGCCGCCGGCCCCGGGCGAACGCGATGCCGCCGGCCGCGTAGCAGACCGTGAAGGCCGCGACGACCGCGTACCCGGCGACGGCCCGCGCCCCGGCGACGGTGTGGGACACGCCCAGGGCGGTGAGGGCCGGGTAGACGAGCATCCCGGTGGCCAGCATGACGCGCCGCCAGCCGTACGCCCACGGGTGCGATCCCGGGTCGGGGCCTTCGTCGGTCACGGGTGTTCCTTCCGTCGGTCGGGGTCCGGCTCGCGGGCCGGGGCTCGGTTCGCCGGGTCGGAGCTCAGCTCTGCGGGGCGGCCGCCGTGAAGAGCGTACGCAGGTGGCGTCCGTTGAGGATCACCGCCACCCCCAGCAGCAGGGCGCCGCACAGCGCCTGCTCGGCCTTCATCCAGAACGGGAAGGTACCCGGCAGGGCGATGATCACGACGATCGCGACGAGCATCGCGGTCGAGATGATCCGCAGCCGGCGGAACGCTCCGGTCGAGCCCCCGGCCGCCTTGACGGCCAGGACGAGCGTGATCACCGAGCTGGCCGCGACGGCGCTGCCGCGGATCCAGACGGCGACGTTGACGAGGTCGGGGTGGCCGGCGAGCGCGACGATCGCGGCCATCGTGACGAGGCTGATCCCGAGGTAGGCGCCCAGGAGGCGGCGGATGGTGCGGAAGGCCCGGAGGGTCTCGGGGTGGTTCAGATCGGTCGAGGTCATGGCATTCATGCTGGCCGGGGGCACCCCGCGCGGGGCAGTGTGCTCGCACACGGATGGGCCGTGACAAATGTCAGCCCCCCCCGGCCCGGCATCGGCCGGCTCGGCTCACCCCCGGCCCGGCACCGCGCGGCTCGGCTCGCCCCCGGCCCGGCACCGCCCGGTTCGGCTCACCCCCAGCCCGGCAGCGGCGGCTGCGGCCACGGCGGCGGGGCCGGCAGCCCCGCGTCCGGCGCCGGGCCGCGGCCCGCGAGCCAGGCGAGCAGCGCGTGGCCGGGGCCGGCCGCGGTCGGGCCGGTCGGGGCGACGGTCCAGGAGCGGCCGAGGTCGACGGCCTCGAACCGGCCGACCGGGAAGCCTCGTTCGGCGAGCGCGGCGGCGGTCTCCGCCAGGGCCGCCGCGACGAAACCGGCCGGCCACGCGGCCGGAGTGTGACCGAGGGCCAGGTCGGTGTGGTGGACCTCCAGTTCGCGCCGCGCGCGGTGGAGGGTGTACCAGGCCGGGTGTTTCCAGCCCGCGAGGGCCGAGACCAGGACGGACCAGCGCTCGGCGGGCATCGCCGACACCTCGTCGAGCAGCCGGTCGAGGCTCGCGCGCAGGTCGGCGGCGAGGGCGGGGACGTCCCGCCGGGCGCCCTCGTGCAGCAGGCGCTCCAGGGTGGCGCCGTCCGCCCTGGGGCCGGGCTCGACCCCGGTGCGGGCCAGGGCGAGCAGCCAGGTGTAGACGTCGGCGCTGCGGGCGACGTGGGTGACGACGTGCGCCCGGCTCCAGCCGGGCAGCGCCGAGGGCCCGCGCGCCTCCGCCTCGGTCAGGGCCGAGACGGAGGCGGCGAACCGGGCGGCGGACGCGCGGACGGCGTCGGGGAGTGCGGTGCGGTCTTCCACGGTGGTGCCCGACTTCCTTGCTCTGTACGGTCGTTCCGGGTGCAGATTTGCTACTGGGCGGCTAACTTCCCTGTTCCGCCAGGGTCTTGATGCCGTCGAGGGTGGCCGTCATGCCGGTGCGCAGTTCACCGAGGCGGACCTCGATGATCTGCTCCTCGCGGTCCGGCCAGCGGTCGATGGCGGCCGTCACGCCGTTGCGGCCGGGGCCGATCAGCACCGAGTGGCGCAGCCGGGTGCCGCCGTCCTCCGGCGTGAGCTCGTAGCGCCAGGAGGCGAGGGAGGCCGCCGGGTCCACCGAGGGGCGGCCGAACCGGCCGTCCGCGTCGGTGACGATCCACGCGAACACCTCCCGGTCGGTCAGCTCGGTCACGTGGGAGACCGTCCGCCAGTTGCCCAGCCGCTCGTTCTCGTTGTGCCCCTCGAAGCGGGCCCCGACCGCGGGCCCGTCCGCGCCGTCGAGCCAGGCGACGCCCCGGAGTTCGGGGCTGAGCCGGGCGGGCAGGGCGATGTCGGTGATCAGCGACCAGACCTCCTCGACCGTGGCCTTGATGTGCACCTCGCAGTACGTCCGCGGTCCGTCCGCGTATCGCATGGCGCTTCCCCTCCGTCGCCGGGACCTTCACGGTTCCCGGGTGGTGACCGTCCGTGATGTTAGCGAGTTGTCATGGACCTCGACAGGTGCCGGACGAATCCCCGGCGATCTCCTCGGCCCGCTCACCGGACCCTCGACGTTCGGCCGCCCCGCCCGACGGACAATCCGTTCGCAGACCGTCGGTTCCCGGTCACCACGGCGCGGGCCAGCCGGACCAGGTCCGGGATGGCCGGGTGCGCCGGGACGCCCCGGCGCCAGGCCAGGAACAGCGGGACGGGCGGGGCGTCGGCGAGCGGGCGGTAGGCGATCGCGGGGTGCTTGTGCAGCCGGGGCGTCGCGACCGTCGAGATGCCGACGGCCCGGCCGGCCGCGATGGCGGTCAGCCACTCGTCGGTGTTGGCGACCTCGATCGTCGCCGTGGGGCGGTGGCCGGCCGGCCACAGGTCGAGGGTCGTGGTGCCGGCGACCGTGTTGAGGGCGACCGGCCACGCCGCGAGGTCCGCGAGGGTGAGGACCTCGCGGTCGGCGAGGTCGCTCGCGGCGGGCACCACCGCGACCCGCTCCTCGTCCAGCAGCAGCTCGGTGACGAGACCGGGCGCCGTGACCTCGCCGCGCAGCAGGGCGATGTCGACCCGGCCCTGGGTGAGGCCGGCCGTGCGGTCGTCGATGCGGCGCAGTTCGAGCGGTACGTCGGGGTGCTCGTCGTCCCAGCGGCGCAGCAGCGGGATGGTGTGGTCGCCGAGGGCGGCCCAGGGGTGGCCGAGGCGCAGCGGCGGGGAGGCGAGCGTGCGGGGGTCGAGGGCGCTTTCCACGGCGGCGAGCGCGGCGGCGGCGCGGTCGCGGAAGGTGCGGCCGGCGGCGGTGAGCTCCAGGTGGTGGGTGGAGCGGTCGATCAGGCGGACGCCGAGGTGGTCCTCCAGCTGGCGCAGGGTCCGGGAGAGCGCGGGCTGGCCGGTGTGGAGGCGGGTGGCGGCGCGGGTGATCGTGCCCTCCTCGACGATGGCGAGGAAGGCCCGCAGGTGGCGCAGCTCGATGGTCATGCTTCGGAAGCATAACGGCTTGCCATTCGGCATTTCCCGGGGCACGAACGAATCCCTACCGTGGGGGCATGACGAACACGATGTCCGGGATGTCCCGGACGGCGGCCGCCGCCGCGACCCTCCCGGCGCCCCACCCGGCGGGACGGCCCGTCGCGCCTTCCCGGAGCGGCCTCGGCGGGATCGGGCTGGTGCTGGGCGGCACGCTGTCGGTGCAGTTCGGCTCGGCCGTCGCCGCCCTGCTGTTCCCGCGCGTCGGGCCGTTCGGGACGGTCGCTCTGCGGGTGACGATCGCGGCCGTGCTGCTGCTGGCCGTCTGCCGGCCCCGGCTGCGCGGCCACAGCCGCGGGGACTGGGCCGTCGCCGGGGCCTTCGGGGTGGCGCTCGGCGGCATGAACATCCTCTTCTACCAGGCGATCGACCGGATCCCGCTGGGCCCCGCGGTGACGCTGGAGGTGCTCGGCCCGCTCGTGCTGTCGGTGGTCGCCGCCCGCCGGGCCGTGAGCCTGGTGTGGGCGGCGCTCGCGCTCGCGGGCGTCTTCCTGCTCGGCCGGGACGGCTTCGAGCGGCTCGACCTGACGGGCGCCGGGTTCGCGCTCGCCGCCGGCGCCCTGTGGGCGGCGTACATCGTCCTCAACTCCCGCTCCGGGGCCCGCTTCCCGCGCCTGGACGGGCTCGTGGTGGCGATGGCCGTGGCGGCGCTGATGAGCCTGCCGCTGGGGATCGCCGCCGCGGGCACCGCCCTGCTCGACCCCGCGGTGCTGGCGCTCGGGCTGGCCGTGGCACTGCTCTCCTCCGGCCTGCCGTACGCCCTGGAGGTGCTCGCCCTGCGGCGCCTGCCGGCGGCGACCTTCGCGGTGCTGATGAGCCTCGCCCCGGCGGTCGGCGCCCTGGCCGGCTTCCTGGTGCTGGGGCAGACCCTGTCGGCGTCGCAGTGCGCGGCGGTCGCCCTGGTGATGGCCGCGAGCGCGGGCGCCGTCCGCACCGGCCGGGCGTAGCGGCGGGCGCCGGCCGGGCCGGGCGGGCCTTGCGGCGGGCGCCGTCCGCACCGGGCGGACCTGGCGGCAGGCACCGGCCGGACCGGGCGGGCCTTGCGGCAGGCCGTCCGGACCGGCCGGGCGTGACCGTCACCCCAGCTCGGCGACCAGGCGGGTGGCGAGCGGGACGGGGACGGCGTGGCGGGCGGCGGCGCGGAGGAGGGCTCCGCCGATGGCGTCGAGCTCCAGGGGGCGGCCCGCCTCGGCGTCGCGTTGCATGGAGGACTTCGCGGCGGGCGGGAACGCGTCGTAGAGCGCCAGCGACTTCGCCGGATCCGCCGGGGCCCCGCACGCGCGGGCGACGGCGGCGGCCTCCGCCACGAGGGCCTCCAACTCGGCGCGGTGATCGGTGCGGACGCTCCCGACCGGGCTCCCGTACCGGGTGGTGAGCAGCGCGAACGGCGCGAGGAACGCGAACTTGGCCCACAGCACGGCCGGTTCGTCCTCGCTCACCCGGGTGCGCACGCCCGCGCCGTCGAGCAGCCGCGCCACCGCGTCGAGCCGGTCGGCCGGACCGGCGAGGTCGATCTCGGTGAACGGGCTGCCGTGCTCGACCACGCCCGGCGCCACCCGGGCCGACTCGACCCGGACGACGGCCCCGACGACCCGCTCCGCCCCGAACCGCGCGCGCAGCCGCGCCGGATGCTCGATGCCGTTGAGCAGCGGCACCACCAGTCCGTGGGCGACGAGGGCGGGCGGCACCCGCTCCAGCGCCTCCGCCAGGTGGGTGTGCTTGACGGTCACCAGGCACAGGTCGACGGGCTCGCGCAGCGCGGTGTCCGCCTCCACGGGTGCGGTGAACTCGCCGAACTGGGCGCTGCGCACCCGGATACCGTCCCGGCGCAGCACCTCGGCGGTCGCCTCCCCGGCGAGGCAGATCACCCGGTGCCCGGCCCGCGCGAGCAGGGCGGCGAGCAGCCCGCCGACCCCGCCGGGGCCGAGCACGGCGACCGTCCGGCGGGGGCCGTCGGGACCGGAGGGAGCGGCGGTCGCGGGAGCCGGGGTGGGGGTGCGCGCGGTGGCGGCCGCTGCGCCGGGGCCGGGCACGGCTTCGGGGCCGAGGACGGTCCGGCAGTCCTCCCACGCGGCCGGACTCAGGAGCGGCCGCAGCCGGGTGAACAGGGCGAGCAGGTCCGCGCTCCACTGCTCGCGGAAGGCCGGGTCGGTCCGGGCGAGGTCGAGCTCGTTGGCGGCGGTCAGCTCGGCGAAGTCGCGCAGCTCGGACGGGTCCGGGGTGAGCGCGCGGCCGGTGAAGCGGTCGTGGAAGGCGGCGTCCGGGCCGGGCAGTCCGGGGTAGGTGGCGCGGCGGTCGCAGCTCGCGTACCGGTGGACGATCCGCTCGGCCCCGGGGCCGATCACGGCGGCCAGGTCGGAGCGGCGGTCGAGCGGCAGGAGGGCGGTGGGGAAGCCGTCCGTCCCGTAGGCGGCGTGACAGAGCCCGGCGAGCTGGAGGTCCGGGCGGGCGCCCCAGTCGGCGAGCCGGAGGCGGACGCGTTCCAGGTGGGCGAGCAGGGTGCCGCCTGGGTGCGGTACTTCGGCCGCGCCGAGCGAGCGCAGGAAGGAGACGGCATGGTCGATCGTCAACTCGGTGTTCCTCTCGGGGGATTGTGGGTCGGCACCCGCCGTGCCCCGCCTTGCGTCCGGAACGCGCGAGGACAGCGGGCGGGTTGCCGCCCTGGGCCCTGCAGCGATGATCGAGCCGCGCGGACATCCAAGTCAATCCACGGATTCACTGGGGAACCCCCAAGGGAAAGCTTGGGTCTGCACCGGCGTACGGTGACCGCCGTGACCCTCGACGATCTCCGCGTCTTCGCCGCGGTGTGCCGGGCCGGCTCGCTCAGCGCCGTCGCCCGCCGGCTGTCCTGCACGCAGTCCGCCGTCAGCCAGCACGTGAAGCGGCTCGAACGGGAGCTGGGCGTCGTCCTGCTCGAACGCCACCCGCGCGGCGTCGTGCCGACGAAGGCCGGGCAGCTGCTGCGCGCGGCGGCCGTCGACAGCCTCGGCGGCATCGAGCACGCGTTGCGCGGCATCGACGAACTCGCCCGCGGGGAGGGCGGATCGGTGCGGATCACGACCGGCGCCACCAGCATCCGGCACTTCATGTCCGCGGCCGTCGTCGACTTCCGCCGCCGCTTCCCGGGGGTGAGCCTGGAGTTCCAGACGGAGGTGTCCAGCCGCAGCTGCTTCGAGGCGCTCGCCGCGGGCCGCGTCGACCTCGCCTGGATCTCGCTCGGTGCGCCCGCGCGCGGGATCGAGCAGCGGCCGGTCGTCGAAATGCCCTGGGTGCTCGCCGTCGCCGCCGGGGACCCGCTCGCCGGCCGCACCCACGTCGACCCGGTGGACCTCCAGGACGCCCGCCTCATCGGGCTGCCGCAGAACTCCGTCTCGCGTTCCCAGCTCGACTCCTGGCTCGCCGGATCGGGCATCCGGCCGGTCTTCGACACCAGCGTCGCGGACTGGGACACCGCGATCCTGCTGGCCGAGCTCGGCCTCGGCCAGGCCGTCGTGCCCGCCCTCCCCGAGTGGCAGGGTCCGGGCCACCCGGGCCTGCGGCTGATCCCGCTGCCGGCCCTCCCCGCGCTCACCGCCGGCTGGGCCGTCCGCCGCTGGGACACCCTCTCGCCGCCGGCCCGCGCCTTCGCGGACACCGTCGCCGAGCACTGCGGGACGTGAGCGCGCGCCGCGCGGACCCGGCGGACCGGGCAGACCCGGCGGCGGTCTGCCGCGGATACCCGTCCGGGCGGCAAGCGGATCTGCTAGAAGTGGGAACGATCCGCCCGAGGGCGGGCGCCCGGGAGAGGTGATGCAGATGTGGCCCAGGGTCAACGGCATGCGGTCGATGGAGCTCGGCACTCCGGACGGGATGCGGGCGGAGCTGAACTCCCTGGCGCTGGCCGGGCACAAGACCGCCACCACCGGCCTGCTGGACGACTACGCCAAGGAGACCGAGGGCCTGGAGTACCCCGGCGAACGCCTGGCGCTGGTGGACGACCAGGGACGGTTCGTCGCCGCCATCGAGATCACGGGCGTGGAGGTGAAGCCCTTCGGCGAGGTGACCTGGGGACACGCGCAGGCCGAGGGGGAGGGCTTCGACTCGCTGGAGGCGTGGCGCGCCGGGCACCGGCGGTACTGGGACCGCCTCGGCACCGCGGTGGAGGACCGCACTCCCGTCGTCTGCCTGGCCTTCCGTCTCGCCGCCGAGGACTGATCCGCCCCGGGCGCGGGGCCCCGGACCGGTAGCTGCGCTCAGGCGAAGGAGGCCAACGCCCACACCGCCAACGTCCACGTCGGCAACGCCCCACGCCGCCACCGCCCTACGGCAGGAACGCCCCCACCGCCGCCCGCGTCAGCGTCCGGAAGCGCTGCTCGCCGAGGGCGCCCGGGAAGTGGCCGCCGCGTTCCAGGCTGATCACGCCGTGCGCGGCCGCCCACAGCGTGTCCGTCACCTCGTCCACGTCCGCGTCCGCCCGCAGCACGCCCGCCTCGACGCACGCCCGCGCCGCCTCCCGCAGCACGTCGAGGCTCGTCGCGGCGGCCGTCCTGCACTCGTCGTCCGGGACGAAGCCGGGCACGCCCTCGCCGTGCATGACGCCGTAGAAGTTGGGCTCCTCCAGCGCGTTGGCCCGGTAGGCGCGGCCGAGGGCGGCCAGGTGCGCGGCCGGGTCGTCGCCGCGGGGCACCGCGTCCAGGCGGCGGCGCAGCCGGGCGAAGCCCTCCAGGTAGAGCTCCCGCGTGATGCCGTCCTTGGCCCCGAAGTGCCGGTACAGGACGGTGGTCGAGCAGTCCGCGGCGGCGGCGACGCGGCGCATGCTCAGCGCGGCCGGGCCCTCGGCGGCGAGCAGGCCGGCGGCGATGTCCAGCAGGGCGGTGCGCAGCGCGGCCTCGCCCAGGGCCTGGGCCCGGGCGAAGGCGCCGGTGGGTGATTTGGCGGGCATGCGGACGATTCTCCCGTACGCCCTAACCGCGCTCCGGCAGCGGGCGGTAGATCGGCACGCCCGCCTCCTCCAGCGCGGCCCGGCGGGCGAAGTACTCGTCGCCCATCGGGTCGACGCCGAGCAGCGGCATCGCGCTGCGCCACGTGGTGACGTCCTCCGGGGCGAGGTCGGCGGCCGTCGCGAAGTGCCGTTCGGCGGCGCCCGGGTGGCCGTGGCGCAGCAGCCACAGGGCGAGTGCGGCCTCGGTGCGGGCGCGCTGGCGCGCGGGGGTGCCCGGCTCGGTCAGTGCGGCGACGGCGGCGGGGTCGACGCCCGGGTCGCCGGTGGCCGCCCAGCGGCGCAGCGCGTCGAGCGTCAGGCCGGAGTCGAGGCCGCTCATCGAGCGGAAGAGGTCGGTCGCGAACTGGGTGTCGTTGGGCCGGACGATGCGGCCGTCCTCGTCGATCCAGACCGCGGTGGGGACGTTGAGCAGCTGGTAGAGGTCGGCGACCCGGCCGTCGACGTCGATCAGCGCCGGGTGGGTCGGCGCGGCCTCGGCGATCCAGGGCGCGGCGTCCTCGGTCCTGCGGTCGACGGCGACGCTCAGCACGGAGAAGCCGTCGGCGGCGAGTTCGGCGTGCAGGCGCTCCCACGTGGGCAGGTCGTAGCGGCAGCCGCACCAGGAGGCCCAGAAGACCAGCGCGACCTTGCGCCCGCGCAGGTCGCTCAGCGCGTGCCGGGTGCCGTGGACGTCCGGGAGCGAGAAGTCGGGCGCCTCGCCGGCGGCCAGGGCGGCGGAGCGGTCGGCGGCGGAGGCGCCGAGGGCGAGGACGCCGGCGGCGGGCTCGGCGGCCACCGGGCGGCCGAGCAGGGCGGCGAAGGCGGTGAGGTCGAGGCGGCCCGCGTCCTCGAACCGGGCGACGGCCGCCGCCGGGACGCAGACGTCGCCGCGGCACCAGCCCTGCGGTTTGCGGGTGAAGCCCAGCGCGCGTTCGACGTCCGCGTGGGCGAGCCAGACGTGCGGGTCCGCGGCGCCCGGCGCGGGGCGCAGGTCGGCCGCGACGCGGGTCTCGGTGTGGTCGTCCAGGATCGTCAGCTCGACGGTGCCGCTCATCGCACGCCTCCTCGATCGAAATAACGCCGTTACTTGAGAATAACGGCGTTATTTCTGAGACCGCAACCCCTCAGCGGTCCAGGAAGCGCTTCAGCCCGTCCCGGACCCCGTCGGTCGGCACCGTCGCGGCGAACCAGGCCGCCTCGACGGCCAGTCCCTCGTCGATCGGCAGGTTGATCCCGCGCGTGACGGCCCGCAGGCAGGCGGCGACCGCCGTCGGCGCGTGCCGGACGATCCGGTCGACCAGGTGCCGGGCCGCGTCCATCAACTCCTCCGCCGGCACGACCGCGTTCACGATCCCCAGCTCGGCCGCCCGCGCCGCCGGGACCGGATCCCCGGTGAGGATCATCTCCAGGGCGCGCTTGCGCCCGACGTGCCGCGGCAGCCGCTGCGAGCCGCCGAAGGGCGGCGGGAAGCCCAGCGTGATCTCCGGCTTGGCGAAGGTCGCGTGCCCGGCTGCGATCGCCAGCGGCGCCGCCTCCGTGATCTCGCAGCCCCCGCCGTACGCCAGCCCGTTGACGGCCACGACGATCGGCTTCGGGAACTCCTCGATCCGCCGGGTCAGCGCGTGCCCGCGCCGCACGACCTCGCGCAGCGCCCGTTCCGTCCCGCCGGCGATGCTGCCGGCCAGCGACGGGATGTCGGCGCCCGCGCTGAAGGCGCGCGTCCCGGCGCCGGTGAGGATCACGGCCCGGACGGTGTCGTCGGCGTCGATCCGCGCGAGTTCGTCGAGCAGCGCGTCGATCGTCGGGTAGTCGAGGGCGTTGAGCTTGGCCTCGCGGTCGATGGTGAGGGTCACGACGTGCGCGTCACGGGCCACCCGGACGGTGCGGACGGTCATTGCGGCTGCTCCCTTGCGCCTGGCTGCGGTCGGGACCGAGGCTAGGGAGCGCCGTGCAGGACAATCCACTCATTGTCCTGGATACACCTGGGTACCCACGGGAGGCACAGGCCCATGCGACCGCCCGCCTACAAGGCCGTCGTCGACGAGTACGCCGCCGCGATCCGCTCCGGCGCGCTCCCGCCCGGCACCCGCCTGCCCACCCACCGGGAACTCGCCCGCGAGCGCCGCGTCGCCCTCGCCACCGCGACCCGCGTCTACGCCGAACTCGCCGCCGCCGGGCTGGTGGTGGGCGAACAGGGCCGCGGCACGTTCGTCCGGGTCCGCAGCGGCTACGACGGCGTCGAACCCTCGCGCACGCTCCCGGTGCCGCGCCTCGCCGACCTCTCGTTCAACCAGCCGCTCGCCCCCGGCCAGGGCGACGACCTCCGCCACGCGCTGCGCGCCCTCGCCGCCTCCGGCGACGCCGAGGCCCTGCTGCGCCAGGACCCGCCGGGCGGGCACGGGCACGACCGGGCGGTCGTCGCCACCTACCTGCTGGGGCGCGGTGTCGACACCGCCCCCGAGAACGTGCTTCTGACCAGTGGCGCCCAGCAGGCGCTGGACTGCGTACTGCGCGCGCTCACCCGGCCCGGCGACGTCCTGGCCGTCGACGCGCTCGGCTACCCGGGCATCAAGCTGCTCGCCGCCGCCCACGGCCTCGACCTCGCACCCGTCCCGGTCACCCCGGCCGGCCCGGACCTCGACGCGCTCGACCGCCTGTGCCGGGCCCGCCGGGTCCGCGCGGTCTACATGATCCCCACCGTCCACAACCCGCTCGGCTGGGTGCTCGACCAGCGGCAGCGCGAGCGGCTGGCCGCGATCGCGACCGCCCGGGACCTCGTGGTCGTCGAGGACGGCACGTACGCGTTCCTGGAGCCCGCACCCCCTCCCCCGCTGCACGCCCTCGCGCCCGAATGGACCTGCTACGTGGCCGGGTTGTCGAAGAACGTGGCCCCCGGCCTGCGGTTCGGCTTCGCCGTCGTGCCCAAGCACCTCCTGCGGCCCGCCACCTCCGCGCTGCGCGCCGCCGCGTGGGGCTCCCCGGGCCTGGTCACCGCGCTCGCCACCGGCTGGATCGCCGACGGCACGGTCGCCCGCCTGGAACGCCACCGCCGCGAGGACGCCGCCGCCCGCCAGGCCATCGCCCGGGCCGAACTCGCCGGGATGGACATCACCGCACACCCGTCGTCGTACGCGGTGTGGCTGACCCTGGAGGCCCACCAACGCCCGGACCAGGTGGCCGACCTGCTCGCCCGGGAGGGCATCCTGGTCTCCACCGCCGACGCCTTCGCCACCGGCCCGCACGTGCCGCACGCCCTCCGCCTCGCCCTGGCGACCCCGCCACGGCACGAACTCGGCGACGTGCTGGGGCGGTTGCGCAGGACGATCGAGTCCATCCCGCCGCCGTGACGCCCGGCCACGGCACTACCGCGAGGCCCGGACCGCCCGGCCGAAGCGGGAGGACCACTCACCGAGCCGCTCGACCAGTTCGGGCGGCTCGACGACGGTGAACTCCGCGCCGAGCGAACCGAGGGCCATGATCGGCCAGTTGAGGTCGTCGGCGGCCATCACGATCCGGCAGCGCCCCTCGTCCACCTCCTCGACCGCGCCCCACCGGCCGATCCGCTCGCGCACGCCCCCGGCCGGCGCGGCCACCACCGCCTCCACCCGGTACGGGCGGACCAGGCCGTTGACGCCCGCCCGGACGAACTCGGCGGCGTCGGCGGCCGGCAGCTCGCGCGGGGCGAACCGGCCGCCGCCGCCCTCGGGCGCCGTGAGCCGGTCGAGCCGGAAGGTGCGCCAGTCCTGCCGGGTGAGGTCGTACGCCACCAGGTACCAGCGGCGGTCCAGGCACACCAGCCGGTGCGGCTCGACGTGCCGGTCCGCCCGCCGGCCGTCCGCCGCCGTGTACGAGAAGCGCAGCCGCTCGGCGTCCCGGCAGGCCAGCGCCACCACCGTCAGCCCGTCCGGGTCCACCGCCGCCGCGGGGCGGCCGCCCCAGTCGACCGGCACCGTCATCGCCCGCAGCGCCTCCACCCGCCGCCGCAGCCGGGCCGGCATCACCTGCACCACCTTCGCCAGCACCCGCACCGACGCCTCGGCGATCCCCTCCACCGGGCTCTCCGCCGCCGCCTGGAGACCCACCGCCAGCGCGACCGCCTCCTCGTCGTCGATCACGAGCGGCGGCAGGGCGGCGCCCGCGGCGAGCTGGTAGCCGCCGTCGACCCCGCGCTGCGCCTCGACGGGGTAGCCGAGCTCGCGCAGCCGGTCGATGTCGCGGCGCAGCGTGCGGGCGGAGACGCCGAGCCGCTCGGCGAGCTCCTCGCCGGGCCAGTAGCGGTGCGTCTGCAGGAGGGAGAGCAGCCGGAGGGTGCGGGTGCTGGTGTTCGCCATGGCTCCGATTCTGCGCGCAATTCAGGTCAGGAAGTGGCCGCAATGGTCCCTACTGTGGTTCTTGTCCGAGGGAGCAGGAAGCAACACGGAAGGCGATCACCATGACCACCACCTCCACTGCCGTCGACAAGGCCACCGACACCACCGGCGAGCGCGCCGACCTCCTCGTGGCGCTGGCCAAGCAGCGGCACTTCCTGAGCTTCACCGCCCGCGACCTGACCGACGAGCAGGCCGGGGAGCGCACCACCGTCAGCGAGCTGTGCGTGGGCGGCCTGATCAAGCACGTGACGGTGGTCGAGAAGCTGTGGGCGAACTTCATCGTCGACGGCCCGTCCGCGTTCCCCGACTTCTCGTCCTTCACCGCGGAGGACTACGCCCGCCGCGCCGACGAGTTCCGCATGCTGCCCGGCGAGACCCTGGCGGACGTGCTCGCCGCGTACCGGGAAGTTGCCGCCCGCACCGACGAGTTGGTCGCCACCCTGCCCGACCTGGGTGCGATCCAGCCGCTTCCGAAGGCCCCCTGGTTCAAGGACGAGGCCTGGTCCGCGCGCCGCGTCCTGTTCCACGTCATCGCCGAGACCGCCCAGCACGCGGGCCACGCCGACATCATCCGCGAGGCCATCGACGGCGCGAAGAGCATGGGCTGACGGTCCGGCGGGCCGCAGCCGTGATCGGCTGCGGCCCGGCTACGGGCGGGCGCCGGTCAGACCGGGGTGATGCGGTAGGAGGGGAGGCCGCGGCGGCGTATCAGGACCTCGGCGACGACGAGGTTGGGGAGCCAGGCGAGGAAGGGCAGGACGGCGTACGCGGTGTCGAACACGTGCGTGCCGTCCACGGGCCCGTCGGCGGTGAGCGTCTGGAGGAGGATCAGGACGCCGAGCCAGGCGCGAAGGGTGACGGCGGCGTAGGTGAGGGCGAAGCTGCGGATCATCCAGGCGCGGTGGTTCGGCAGGTCGCCCCCGCGGATGGCACGGTAGGCGCGCCAGGTCGTCCACGCCCACAGCACCGCGAGGCTGCCGAAGCCGAAGAAGCCGTCGAAGGCGATCGAGCTGACGAAGGACATCACGAACGCGGCCGGCGAGCCGAGGCCGACGCCCGCCAGGTACACCCGGCCCGTCCAGCGGTGGACCGCGCGGGAGCGGCGGCGCAGCGCGGCGGAGAACTGGAGCGGGCCGACGAGCAGCGCCACCGAGGCCGTCACGATGTGGACGTAGAAGGCGAGTTGGATGCCGAGGGGGCGCTCGGCGTAGGTGGCGGCGAGGCCGCCGCGCGAGCCGTCGAGGGGCAGACCGGCCTGGGCGTAGGTGGCGACGACGTAGCCGACGATCCCCAGGGAGGTCAGGAGGACGACGGTCCAGGGGAAGCAGCCGCCTCCGGCGGGGCCGGTCCCCTCGGTCGGGGCGACAGCGGGCGGAGCCGTGGTGCTGGTCATGGGTGTCCCCGTTCTGGTCGGTGGAGCGTCCCCGGGCAGGGGGCCGGCGCGACCCGTCCCCCAATGTGGACACTGTGAACTTACGCGCGCATGTGGACGGCGTCAACATTTATTCGAACGTGCTGTCCCGCACCCCAACAACTGTGCAGCACAAGCGGGTTCACGAGGAGAGCCGGGCCCGGCCCGGTCGACGTGTTCACGCTGTTAACATCGGGCATGGATTCACAGCGAGCGGGCTACCACCACGGCAACCTCCGCGAGGCCCTCGTGCGGGCCGGCGTCGAGCTCGCGCGCGAGGGCGGCCCCTCGACCATCGTGCTGCGCGAGACCGCGCGCCGGGTCGGCGTCTCGCCCAACGCGGCCTACCGGCACTTCTCCGCCCTGCCGGACCTCGTCGACGAGGTCGCCCGGGACTCCCGCCGGCGCCTCGCCGAGGCCATGGACGCCGAGTTGGAACGGCGCACGCCCGCCGCCGACCCGGGGCTCGACGCCGCCGGCCGCCTCACCGCCGTGGGCGAGGGCTACATCCGCTACGCCCTGGCCGAGCCGGGCCTGTTCGCCACCGCGTTCCCGACCGGCGGCAAGACCCGGGCCCCCGAGCGCAGCGGGCAGGACCCCGCCCCCGACGACGAGGGCGACGGGGTGCGGCGCGGCCCCTTCGCGATCCTCCAGGAGGCCCTCGCCGCACTCGACGCCGCCGGCCTCCTCGCCGGACCCGCCGCGACCGCCACCTTCAACGCCTGGGCCGGCGTCCACGGCCTCGCCCTGCTCCTGCTCGGCCCCTACGCCGAACTCCCGGACGAGGAACGGGAGTCCGCCCTCACCGACGGCGTCGCGTTCGTCGTCCGCGGCCTCACGACCGCACCGGCGACGGGCTGAAGCGATCCGCTGTCAGGCCGACTCGGCCACCGACCTCGCGAGCGCCGCGACCGTCCGGCGGACGTCCGCCTCCGTCGTACGCCAGTTGCTGAACGCCGCGCGGAGGGCCGGGACCCCGGCGTAGCGCGTCGGCGTGAAGAAGGCCTCTCCCGCGACCCCGGCGGCCAGGCCGGCGAGCCGCTCGGCGGTGGGGTCGTCGGCGAGCGTGAAGCAGACGACGTTCAGCCGCACCGGCGCGAGCAGGCGCAGCCCGTCGATCCCGGCCACCGCCTCCCCGAGGGCCCGGGCCCCGGCCACGCAGCGCTCGACGATCTCGCGGTGGCCCGCCCGCCCGTACGCGCGCAGCGTGAACCAGGCGGCGAGGGCGCGCAGTCGGTGCGAGTTCTCGGGGGTGAGGTGGACGAGGTCGGGGTGCTCGCCGAGAGAGCCGAGGTAGGCGGCGGAGTTCTGGAAGACGCATGCCTGGAGGTCGCGGCGGCGGGTGAACTGCACGGCGCTGTCGTAGGGCACGTTGAGCCACTTGTGGAGGTCGACGCAGACGGAGTCGGCGAGGTCCAACCCGGCCACGAGCCCGGCGTGTTCGGGCGTCAGGGCGGCGAAGGCGCCGAACGCGCCGTCCACGTGCAGCCAGAAGTCGTACCGCTCGCGGAGCGAGGCGATCGCCCGCAGGTCGTCGAAGTCGACGGTGTTCACGGTGCCCGCGTTGGCCACGACGACGCACGGGCCGTCCGCCTCCGCGAGCGCCCGCTCCAGCGCCGCGGGGTCGACCGCCTCGCGGCCCGGCAGCGTCGGCACGGCGGTGAGCGCCGAGCGGCCGAGGCCCAGCACGGACAGCGCCTTGGCGATGCTGGAGTGCGCACTGGCGGACAGCACCCGTACCCGGCCGAGCGCGCCGGCGCCGTCCTCGGCGACGTCCACGCCGAGGCGCTCGCCCAGCCACTCGCGGGCGATCGCGAGGCCGACGGTGTTCGACATGGTGGCGCCGCTCACGAACGTGCCGGTGTGCGCGTCGGAGAGGCCGAAGAGCTCGCGCAGCCAGCCGACCGTCTCGCGCTCCAGGTGCTGACCGGCCGGGTCGAGCGAGGAGTTGGAGTTCTGGTCGGCGACGGCGGTGAGCCAGTCCCCCGCGAGGGCCGCCGGGGTCGCGCCGCCGGTGACGAACCCGAAGTAGCGCGGCCCGGCGCTCGCGCTCAGCCGCGGTTCCCAGCGCTCGCCGAACTCCGCCAGCGCCGCGCGCAGCCCGATCCCCCCGCCGTCCCCCAGCCGGACCGGCGCGGGCTCCTCCAGCGCCGTCACCACCGGCCGCTCGTCGAGGCCGCCGAGGAAGGCGACGGCCCGTTGCCGGGTCTCCTCCAGCAGCGCGGGCAACCGGTCCAGGTCGGCGGCGAGTTCAGGGTGCATGGGGTCAACTCCGTGGCGGGGAAGATCAACTGTGCCCCGAGCGTATCGACCGGCGCACCGGCCGTCCCGGTCCAATTCCACCCGAGTGGCCTGCCCCGGGCCCGCGGCATGGGCTAGCATGACCGCCATGACGACGTGCCGCGGATCCTGGTGGGCCCCCGATCGGGTGGCCTGACAGCGCAGCGCGTCATGTATCGGCCGTCCGGTGGGCGGCCGATTCGCGTTTCCCGGGCCCCCGCTGGACTCGACGCCAAGGACGGCGAACCAGTGGACGACAGGACCCTCACACGCAGCACGGCCACGCACACCCCGGACCTCACCTGGCCGCGGCTGCTCGCCACCCTGGCGGCCGGGCGCGACCTCCGGGCCGACGAGGCGCGGTGGGCCATGGAGCGCGTACTGGACGACGACTTCCGGCCGGAGCAGCTCGCGGGCTTCCTGATGGGCCTGCGGGTCAAGGGCGAGAGCGCCGCCGAACTGTCCGGCCTGGTCGCGGCCGCGCTCGACCACGCGGTGCCGCTGGACGTCGACGGCGGCCGGTGCGTCGACCTCGCCGGCACCGGGGGCGACGGCGGCTCGACCGTCAACATCTCCACCATGGCCTCCGTCCTGGTCGCCGCCTGCGGAGTGCCCGTCGTCAAGCACGGCGGCCGCTCGGCCTCCTCCAAGTGCGGCACCGCGGACGTCCTGGAGGCGCTCGGCATCCCGCTGGACCTGCCGCCCGCGGCCGTCGCCGAGGTCGCCCGCCGGGCCGGGATCACGTTCTGCTTCGCGCCGGTCTTCCACCCGGCGCTGCGCAACGCCGCCCCGGTGCGCCGCGCGCTCGGCGTGCCGTCCGCGTTCAACCTGCTCGGGCCGCTGATCGGTCCGGCCCGGCCGCGCCACCAGGTGGTCGGCGTCGCCGACCTGCGGGCGGCGCCCGCGATCGCCGGCCTGCTGGCCGAGCGGGGCACCTCCGCCCTCGTGGTGCGCTCCGAGGACGGGACGGACGAGCTGACGACGACCGCGCCGGCCCGGATCTGGGCGGTCCAGGACGGCACCGTGACGGAGGAACGGCTGGATCCCGCGGGCCTCGGGCTCGCGCCGGCGCCCGCCGGGGCGCTCGTCGGCGGCGGCCCCGAGCACAACGCGCGCGTCCTGCGGGAGGTCCTGGCGGGCGCGACCGGCCCGGTGCTGGACACCGTCCTGCTCAACGCGGCGGCCGCCCTGATCGCCGCCCGGCCCCGGCCCGGCCGGGTGGTGCCGCGGTTCCCGGCCGCCCTGCACGAGGCGCGGCAGGCCGTGGAGTCGGGGGCCGCGCCGAAGGCGCTCGACGGATGGCTGACGGCGGTCCGGGACGTGCGGACGGCCGGATAGCGGCGATTCGGCCACCCGGCGCGAGGG
>NZ_JBHVPD010000095.1:30058-42881 GCF_042887525.1 Kitasatospora sp. NPDC057936 | reverse complement strand
CAGATACGACAAGCGCGCCTACGTCTTCCACGGCACCGTCACCGTCGCATCAATCCGACTCTGGCTCCGACGATGATCCGCCGTACAGAACCTAGGCCATGCCACCGACTCCTACCGTCCTGCGGGTCCGGTGGTCGCGGCGGGCGCGGCTTGCGCGGCGGGCGCGGTGGCCCCGGCGGGCCCGGCTTGCGCGGCGGCTGCCGCCTCCAGCAGGGACCAGCCGTCGAGCTCCGCCGCCCGCTCACCGGGGTGCCACCCCCGGGCCGCGGCCTCGTCGAGCAGGGCCCGGACGGCGCCCGGTTCGTGCAGGTTCAGCGAGCCGCCCCGCACGAACCCCACGTCCCCGGACCCCAGCGGGGCCCCGCCCACGTACCGGCCCGGGCCCTCCGTGAAGACGATCCGCAGCGGGCCGCCGGTGCCGGCCGGCTGGGGGTGCAGGGTGACGGTCGCACAGCAGTCCCCCCGCCCGCCGTCGCCGGGCGCGCGGTGACTGTGGCGCAGGGTCCACAGGTACGCACGCCCGTCGGCGACCAGGCGGCGGGGATTCCTCGGATGACGGGGCACGCAGCCGAGCGTACGCGCCCCCGGCGGGACCAAGCTCCGATGCCGGGTGGGACGGGCGTTACCTGGCCGGGACGGCCGGGGTGCAGAGTCATCCCGGCCATGGCGGGGTCGACGTCCGCTACGACGAACTGACCCTGCTGCTGGCGTCGCACCGTCAGGTGCCGGCGGGCGCACGGCGGCTCGTGGGTGAGCTGCGGTTCGTTGCCGGTGCCCGCTCCCCGGTCGACGGGCCCTACTACTGGTTCCGGTTGCGCCCTGCCATTGGTCGTCAGGCGCCGCCCCCAGCGTAGGAAGTCGGGCATGCCGACTTCCTACGCGATGCTCAGTCCCACCAGAACATCCACTCGTGCGAGCCCACGAGCAGGTCGGCGTAGGCGGTGAGGCTGCCGGTGCCCTGGAAGACCTGGTCGGGGCAGAGTGCCACGTGTTCGGCGGCCACTCGCAGGGCCGCTTCCCGTGTCGTGGGCGGGGCCGGGACGCTCAGTTCCAGGGTGTCGAAGCCCGCGCGGACGACGCGTATGCCGAAGCGGTGTTCCCAGTCGGCGAGGACGGCCGCGATCCGGCCGGTGCCGGCGTGGTTGGCCGGGCCCGTCCAGCCGCAGGCGGCCAGGGCCGCCGCACCGCCGGGGGCCGCGACCAGGCCGATCCGCAGGTTCGGCGCGCTCTCCAGGACCGAGGCGCGGATGCGGGCGCACTCGTCGGCGTCGGTGGCCGGGACCGGGGTCGAGGGCGCCGCACCGGGCCAGGTACGGCCGAACGGGGCCAGGACCGCGCCGAGTTCCTCTTCCTCGTCCTCTCCCTCTTCCTCTTCCGGGCCCAGGCCGTCCCACCAGGTGCGCAGGAGCTCGTGCGGGTCGTGCCGGGCGGGGTCGGTCACGGCGGGCGGGCTCAGTTCGCCCGACAGCCAGGGGCGGAAGTCCGCCGAGCGGTCGAGCGGGGCGAGCAGCAGCGGCCACAGTCCGGTGCGCGGGTGGGCGCGGTGCAGCGTCTCCCACAGCCCGGGCGCCGGCGCGGCGTCGCCGACCCACATCGCGGGCACCTCGTCGGCGCCGACGACGCGGCCCGGCGGCAGATCGGGGCAGTCGGCGAGGAGACGGCGCAGGTCGACGTGGTTCATGCGGCTCACCCTAGGCGCGGGCACCGACAACGGGGCGAGCCGGCCGACCCGCGCCCGTGCCCCGGGGCTGCGGGGCCGTCCGTCAGCGGATGACGCAGTTCTCCGGCATCGGCAGGCGCCACTCCCCCGGCATGTCGGCGAGGACCCGGCGGGCCAGGTCCCGGGCTTCGCCCCAGCCGGGATCGGTCTCCAGGGCGTCCATGCTCCACCGGTGCGTGTTCCCCGCACCGCTCATCCCGGCGAAGACCGCGTCGATCGCCCGCAGGTCGGGAAGTACCGCAGGGCTGACGCCGTCGTCCTCGGTCAGGCCCCCGACCATGCGGAAGGCGTGGTCGAAGTCCAGGGCGATCTCGTCCGTCACGACACCGTGCCCGTCGATCCAGGCACGTTGGGCCGAGGGGTCGGCCGCCACCACGGTCAGCGACTCGACGAGCAGTCGCCTGCGAAACGCAGCACCGGGGTTCCTCATCAGAGGATGGTCGCACGCTCCGCCACCGGGCGAAGGCGGCCCTCACTGCCCCGACCGCAGCGGGTCCAGGGCCGCCGGGGGGAGTGCGCCGGCGGCGGCGGAGCCGGCCAGGAGGTCGGCCAGGGCGTGGGGCGGGGCCGGTTCGGTGGTGGGGGTGGCGGCGGTGATGCGGTCGAGGCGGAAGCCGCGGCCGGCGTGGCGGGTGCGGCACCAGGCGATGAGGTACCAGTTGCCGCCGGCGGTGAGCAGTCCGGCGGGTTCCACCTCGCGTTCGGTGGTCCTGCCGGCCGCGTCGGCGTAGGACAGCCGCAGCACGGTGGCGTCCGTGAGGGCCCGTTCGACGGCGGTGCGGACCGGTTGTCCGGTGCGGGCGGCGGGCAGGGCGACGATGCGGGCGGCGAGGTCGCGGGCGGCGGTCGCGGCGGGGCCGGTGATGGTGGCGGCGAGCTTCTGGGAGGCGGTGCGGGCGGCGCCGGCGTAGGGGGCGCCGGGGTCGGCGGCGGCGAGGGCGGCGACCAGGGCGGAGGCCTCGTCGGTGGTGAAGCGGATCGGGGGCAGGGTCATGGCCCGGTCGATCGACCAGCCGCCGCCGCGTCCGGTGGTGGCGCGCACGGGGACGCCGGCGTCCATGAGGGCCTGGAGGTCGCGTTGCACGGTGCGGGTGCTGATCTCGAACCGGGCGGCGAGCGCCGCGACCGTCAGGGGTCGCGGCGCCGCGGCGCGCAGTTCTTCGACGAGTGCGTAGAGGCGCGGGGTGCGGTTCACGGCGCCGACGCTACCGTCGGGGCCGTCACACACCGGCCAGGAAGTCGCGCTCGCGCTGCTGTTCGCGTTCGGTGATGGTGAGCGGGAACAGGGTGAAGCCGTGCATCGCGCCGGCGACGACGCCGAGGTGGGCAGGTGCGCCGGCGGCCTGCCAGCGGGTGGCGAGGAAGAGCGAGTCGTCGAGGAGGGGGTCCTCGGTGCCGACGACGATGCGGGCGGGCGGCAGGCCGGTGAGGTCGGCGAAGAGCGGGGAGATGCCCGGGTCGCGGCGCCGTTCGGCGTCCAGGCCGGGGGTGCAGAGCTCGTAACTTCCTCGGAGGGATTCGGTGTTGCTGAGCAGTTGCCGGGAGCCGAAGAGGCGCTGGCTGGAGGTCATCGACAGGTCGTAGGGGCCGTAGACGAGGTTGGCGGCGCGGAACGCGCCGGTGACGCCGTGGCGGTCGCGCAGGCGCAGCAGGGTCAGGACACTGAGGTGGGCGCCGGCGGATTCGCCGCCGATCATCAGGCGCCGGGTGCCGAACTCGGTCTCGGCGTGGTCGACGAGCCAGCGGGCGGCGGTTTCGCAGTCGTCGGGTCCGGCGGGGAAGGGGTGTTCGGGGGCGAGGCGGTAGTCGACGCTGAGGACGGCGAGGCGGGTGTGCCGGGCGAGGTTCCACAGCCGTTCGTCCTGACCGTCGGCGGAGCCGAACGCCCAGGCGCCGCCGTGGATGTGGAGGTAGACGCCGTCGACGTGCCCGGGGACGAACGCCCGCACGCCGACCCCGCCGGGGAGGATCCGCTCCTGCGCCTGCGGCAGTCGCACGGGCGGGGTGTCGCCGCCGAGGCGGTTGGCGCGCAGGCGGGCGAGGGTGGCGGCGTCGGGGGTGGTGGAGCGGGAGGGGCGGGTAGCGGCGGCGGCCTCGAACTGGGCGTTGAAGGCGTGGGTCTCGGCGAGGCAGTCCTCGTCGGTGAGAGCGGTGAGAGCGGGGGTGGTGGCAGTCGTCGTGGTCATCGCGGTGATCGTCATGCCTCGATGGTCGCGACCGTCCGCGACAACAGCATGTCACCCTTTCCGGGTGGCCTGCGTCACATTTCCGCCGTGCCGTCAAGGCAGGCGGATCCAGGCGTCCCGGGCGGACTTGCGCAAAGGAGTCCAGGGCCATCAGGCGACAGGTGGGGTCGCCTGGCAGATCGCCACGAGTTCCAGACGGGGAACCACGTAGTAGGTCATGAAACCGCCGGCGACGTCCAGGTGGCGCATGGGCTCACCGCCGCCCTCGTCGCCGGCACCGTCCAGGTAGAGCGCCTCGGCTGCGCGGACGAGTTCGGCAGCCCGGTGCTCCACGGCAGCGACGTCCGCGGGCGCACCGCCGATCACCCGCTCCTCGCTGGGGAGATACTCCCGGCTCCAGGTCATCCGGTCACCGCCGCGTAGGCGGTCCGGTAGATCTCGGCGACCTCGATGGCGCGCCTACGGCACTCGGCGACGGTTCCTGCGTGGTTGGCGAGGTAGTTCGCCCGGTGGTAGGCCTGCGAGGTCCCCGGGAACCGCTCGATCTCGACGACGGCGGCCCAGTGGTCCACGAAATTGCGAAGCGGCTGGACGCTGCCGGAGTCGATGGCCTCGGCCATCGCCCGGCTCTGCCCCTCGACCATCTCCTGTAGCCGGTCCGCGGCAACCACCGCCAGAGCGGCCTTGAGCGCGGCCGGGGTCTTCTCCGGGCGCGGGACTACCTCACCCCCGTTGGGTGCGGGCTGACTCACGGCCGGCTCCTCTCCCTCGGGTGTGAGGCTACTCGACGGACGCACCCATCGGCTGCGGCCCGAGGTGCTCCGGGGACGGCGCCGTCCTGCCGGCGGGAGGGGGGTGCGGCCGGTGCCGCGGAGCCGGGCGAGGGTGGCTATCCCCAGGGCTGCGGGCGGCCGTGTCCGTCGGCGGCGGCGGCCGGTTTGGCGGGGGTCTGGGCCGGGCGGCCGGCGGAGGGCCCGTACGTGGGGGCGGAGGACGTGGTGCGGATCGCCCGCGGGGTGGCGGGGATGGCGGGCGTCATGGGGGTGCCGTGCAGGCGGGGCGTGCGCAGGGTCGTGGTGGGCTGCTCCAGGCGCAGCACGAAGTTGGCGTAGTCCAGGGGCTTGCCGGGGAAGTGGCGGTCGCTGCTGGTGAGCAGCCGGCCGCGCAGTCCGGCGTGGTCGGTGAGCGGGCCGGGGGTGGTGCGCACGTTGGGTTCCCAGGTGCGGCCCCAGGCCAGGTGTTCCAGGGCGAGCGTCCAGGTGTCCTCGTCGACTTCCAGGGTGGCGCCGGGGCGGCCGGGGATGACGCGGGTGCCGTGGGGGCCGCGGACGACGGCGCGCTGTTCGAAGTCGGCGTCGCGGGTGAGGACGGTGATGCGCCACGCGCCGTGGAAGGTGAGCATGACGGCAGCCCCCTGGCCTCTCGCGCGCCGCGGGCCGGCGCGCTCCTGCCTGCGTCAACGGGCGCGGGCGGGCGCCGCGTTCAGCGGCGGCAGGTTCACCGGTGGCACGTTCAGCGGTGCCGCGTTCAGTGGTGCCGCGTTCAGTGGCGGCCCAGCGGGGGCCGGCCGTGGGCGGAGAGGACGAGGGCGGCGTAGTGGGGGGCGTCGAGGCGTACCCCGTGGCGGTCGAGGAGGGTGAACAGGTCGGCGAGTTCGGGCGGTTCGGTGCCGCGCGGGCGGCGGTCGCAGGTGGTGGGGAGGGTACCGAGGGCCGGTCCGCAGCCTGTGCGGCGGGTGGTGGCCAGGCGCAGGCGCAGCGCGAGGCGGGGGGCGGCGCTCTCGGAGTCCTCGCCGAAGTCCATTTCGAGGCCGGTGACGTCCTGCCAGCGGTAGCGGCGGCTCAGCAGGATGCGGGTGAGGGTGAGTCCCTGCTCGTCGGCGCGCAGCCGGAAGGTGCGGGGGGCGGCCAGCGCGACGGCGAGGGCGGCGGCGGTGACGAGTAGCAGGGACGGGGGTACGCCGAGGCGGTCGACGGTGCCGCTCTCGGCGAGGACGATGGCCAGCAGCAGGCCGGTGAGGGTGCCGAGGGCCCAGCCCGCTCCGCGCCACAGGAAGCCGAGGCGGACGGTCGCCGTGCCGTTCGGGCCGATCGGGCCGTCGGTGGCGTCGGTGGCGGCCGCGTGCGGGCGGCTGGTGTGCGGGCCGGTGGCGCGGCTGGTGCGCGGGCCGGTGCCCGCGGGGTCGTCGGCGGGGTTGTCGGCGGTGTTGTGCGCGGCGTTGTTCACGAACCTCCCGGGGCCGGCGGTCAGTCGGCCAGGATGGCACTCGCCGCTCCACCGGTCAACTGGCATGGAAGAGTTGGCGCACCGCATCCACCCGGGCTCATCCCCTTGAGCTATGGTGATCGCGCAGGGTCTCCTCCGTTCACCCAGGCTGCGGCGCGGAGGTCACGGGCGGGAGAGGGGTTGCCATGGCGGAATCGCCCCGCGAGGACGGGCCGGTCGAGACGTCGGGGCTCGCGGCCAGGATCGAGGCGCTGTTCCAGACGGTCCGCCGGCCGGACCGCGAGCAGTACACCAACGAGGAGGTCGCCCGGGCCTGCCGCGAGGCGACCGGGGAGTCCTTCTCCACCACCTACCTGTGGCAGCTGCGCACCGGGCGCCGGGACAACCCGACCAAGCGTCACCTGGAGGCGCTCGCCCACTTCTTCCAGGTGCCGCCCGCCTACTTCTTCGACGAGCGCCAGGGCGCCGAGATCGCCAAGGAGCTCGCCCTGCTCGGCGCGCTGCGCGACGCGGGCGTGCGCAGCCTCGCGCTGCGGGCGGTCAACCTCTCGCCGGAGGGCCTGGACACGGTCAGCGAGCTGATCGATGTCATCGCCCGCCGGGACTCCGCCCGCCGCCCGGCCTCGTCGTGACGCGTCCCTGAAGGTCTCGCCCCGGCGGGCCCGGGCAGCGGGCGTCGGGCGGCGGGCGTCTTCGGGACGAGTCCGTGACGAAGTCCGCGGAACCCCGGGAGACGTCCGGGCGACTCGACTCATGCGGGGACGAGTCACGGCGACGGACCGGGGCCGCACCCGGGGGCGCGGGGCGCGGCCGCCGACGGCGGGCCGCGGGGAACGACCGGCCGGGGGCCGGAGGGCGAGGAGGACACACCGTGCGGGGTGCGTGGGGTTACCGGTCGGTACTGCGGCGGTGCCGGCGGATGGCGCAGGAGCTGGACCTGCCGGCGCCGTTCGACCCCGCCGTGCTCCTGGACCGGCTCGCCGGCCGGCGCGGGCGGCCCATCGAGCTGGTGCCGGTCGCCGCGCGCCCGAACCTGCCGTGCGGACTGCTGGTGTCCACCGCGGAGGCGGACTACATCCTGTACGCGGCGGACACCAGCCCGCTGCACCGCCGGCACATCCTGGTGCACGAGATCGCGCACCTGCTGTTCGACCACGCCGGTTCGGCGCCGATCACGCCGGTGTCCTCGCAGGCGCTGCTGCCGCACCTGTCCCCCGCGCTGGTCCAGCGGGTGCTGGGGCGCACCGGGTACGACGAGCCGCAGGAGCGCGAGGCGGAGCTGCTGGCGTCGCTGATCCTCAGCCGGGCGGCGAAGGCCGACGCGGCGGCGGCCCGCCCGGGCTCGACGCCGGCGCTGGACACGCTGCTGTCGGCGCCGCCGCCCTCCGGCGCCGGCCCCGGCTTACGCGCTGGCTTCCGTACTGGCTTCGACACCGGTTCCGAGGGCGGTTCCGAGGGCGGGGGCACGGGCAGGGGCGGGGGCGGGCGGCCGTGAGCGAGCTCGCGCTCTACCCCGTCGCCGCGTTCTTCGCCCTCAACGCCTACCACCTGGCGCGCAGCACCCGCGCAGCCCGCAACGCGCGCAGCCCGCGCGACGGCGCCCGCGGCGGGTGGGCCGGGCTGGGCGCCTCCACCCGCTACACCTGCTACTGCACCGCCTTCCTCGGCGCGGCCCTGCTGCTGCTCGCGCCGCCCACCGTCACCGGCGCGGCGCGGCTGCTGAGCCTGGCGGGCCTGCTCGCCTCCCCCGCGCTGCTGCCCGTCCTGCTCGGCGACGCCCTGCACCTGTGCGCGACCGGCGCGATCGCCCTGCTCACCGTCGCGCTGGCCTCCGGCGAGCCCGCCCGGACCGCCGTGCGGCGCCAACTCGGCGTCCTGGGAACGGTCCTGGCGCTGTGCGCGGTGCTCATCACGGCCGCCGACCCGGACGTGACCACCGGCGACCTCACCGTCGCCCCCGCCGGACGGCCCTACCTGGCCGCGTACAACGGGCTGCGCACCCTGTACATCGCGTACTGCCTCACCGCGCTGCTGCGCCAGGTCGCCCGCCGGGCGCGCGCCACCGCCCGCGGGCACCGGCGCACCGGGCTGCACCTGCTCACCCTCGGACTGGCCGTGGGCCTGGTCTGGGACGCCTGGGGCATCGACGACGTCGTGGACGCGGCCACCAGCGGCGCCCAGAGCGCGGGCGAGGACAGCGCCTCCGCCGTTCTCGGGCTGCTGTGCGCGGCGCTGCTGGCCGCGGGCCTGTCGACCACGCTGTGGCCGGCCGTGCTGACGCCCGTCCGCGGGTGGCTGCGGGCCCACCGGCGCTACCGGGCGCTGACCCCGCTGTGGACCGAACTGCACACCGTGCTGCCGCAGATCGCGCTCGTGCCCGCCCACCGGCTGCTGCCCCGGCGGCTGCTGCCGCCGCGCGACCCGCAGTTCGCCCTGTACCGGCGGATCATCGAGATCCACGACGCGCGCCTGATCCTGCGCCACCACCTCGACCCGCGCACCCCGCAGTGGCTCACCGCCGCCGCCCGCCGCTTCCCGCCGCCCGCCGCCCTCGTCGCGGCGACCGCGGAGGCGGCCGCGCTGGCCGCCGCCCTGGAACGGGCGGCCGCCGGCGCCCTGCCCACCCCTGCCGCCCCGCTGGCCGTCCCGCCCGCCGAACCGCCGTGCGCCGCCCTGGAGTCGGAGGCCGACCGCCTCGTCGACCTCGCCCGCGTCTACACCACCTCCCCGGCCGTCGCGGCCGTGCGCACGTACGCCCGCACGGCGCGGCCGAACGCCCCGCTGCCGTAGCCGTCGCGCCGATCACGGCGGCGGCCGGGGGGCTGTGGCACCTGTTTCGCCGTCGCCACCGGAACGGACCGCCATGGACCGCCACGGACCGGACCAACCTGCCGTGCCTGCAGCGGAGTTGTCGGGCACCCGCCCCTCACCCCGGCCTCCGCGCCGACGCCAGCGAACGCAACCGGACGTGCACGGCGGCCGGTTCGGTGCCCGTGAGGGCGGCGATCCGGTCGGCGGGCAGGTCGAGGGCGAGGTGAAGCAGCAGGACGTCCTGCTGGGGTGCGGTGAGGTGGGCGACGGGGCCGAGCGTGCGGGGGCCGGCCAGGGTGCAGACGCGGTCGCGGACCGCCTGCCAGGCGCAGGCTGCCGGGCTCGCGGTGGCGAGGGCCTCCAGCCAGCGCCCGGCGAGGTCCTCGAAGGCGCCCTGGACGGCGAGTTGGGCCTCGGCCGGGGAGAGCAGCAGGGCGGCGTAGGCGAGGTAGTGCCGGCGGTGGAGGTCGTGCAGCGCCCACAGGCCCAGGGCGGGCGCGGGGGCGGTGACGGCGGCGGGAGTGCGTCGTATTGGCATGAGTGTTCCCGTGGTGGCGCGGGCGGGTCGGGCCCGCGGCCGGGGGTTTCCTGGTGGGTGTCCCGGCCGCGGGCCCCGGTCACACGAGCACCGGTGGGCTGTCCCCGGTGTCCTCGGCCCGGTCCGCGGCGTGGCTGTTGCGCAGCGTGACCCACAGCTTGAGCAGGTTCTCGGTGGAGATGCCTCCGCTGGAGTTGCGCATGGCGCGGGTGAACTCCCGCTGGTAGGTGCGGGGGTTGACGGAGACCGGGGTGCGGGCGATGGCCGCCCGGTCCCAGGCCGTCGCCCACAGTTCCCGGCGGGTCTCGCGGACCCCGCAGACCTCCATGTAGGTGCGGAACACCGACTTGTGCAGCGGCGCCTCGCCCTTGAGGACCAGGGCCAGGGTGCTGGAGGGCAGGCGCGCGCCCCTGGCCCGGGCCCGGCGGTCCAGTTCCTCCAGGGGCGGCCAGTCGGCCTTGCGCCGCATCTCGTGCATCGCGCGGCGCAGGTCGGCGAAGGAGTCGACCTGTTCGGGGTGCAGGGGTCTGGGCGCCCTGCGGCGCTGGGGGCCCGACGGGCGCGGCACGTGCGCCCAGTAGTTGGCCTGCGCCCATTTGCGGCGGGCGGCCTTGGGGTCCCCGCCGCATTCGCGGGTGAAGGCCTCGACGACCGTCCAGTTGGGCACGGTCCGCCCGCCGGCGGCCCGTTGCAGGGTGGTGGGATGGTAGTTGGTGCGGGCGGCGAGCTGTCGGTACGTCAGCCCGGCCCGTTCGCGCTGCTCGCGCAGCCACGCGGCCAGCCGGCCCAGTGCCGGGTCACTCGCCGCGACCGGTTTCTCTCTGCGTCCCATCGCGGGGGTCTCTCGCAGACGTTTCTCGCGGGCGTTTCTCTAGGCCCGCTCCCGCCGGAGCCTGAGTCCCAGCAGCAGCCCGCCGGTGGCCAGTTCGAGCGCGGCCTGGGCCGACAGGCCGGCCTCCACCAGGACGGCCGCCGCGGCGACGACCACGGTCACGACCACCACGATCACGACCGTCTCGACGGGTCCGGTCCCCCACGGCCGCCGGGGCCGCCAGGGGCGCCGTACGGACTGCCGCACGGACCGCCTCACGGTCTGCCGCGGGCGCGGCGGGGTGGCGGCGTCGGCGACGCATCGGGCCGGGGTGCGCTTCTTCCGTTTCCTCGTCATCGACGAGACCTCCTATAGCACTGTCACTCCAACAGCCGGACGTCTTCCCGTGGTTGGCGTCACCGGAAGGGCCCGTGCGAGGTAACACTCTGTCAGGCGTATGGGTGATTCCCAATCGGTTCGGTGAACGTCGCGCAGATTGATGCGACCGCGTCCCGCCCCCTGCCCGCAGTCCCGGACGATCTCGGTCACGAACGCGCAGGCCGAAGTGTTGAAACCGATAATTGATGCGCTTTCGTGCAACATCCCCTTGTAGGCCACCCTGGCCGGATGTGACGATTTGCAGCGGCGTCGTCCGGACCCGCGGGTCCGGAGCCCGGGGGCGCTGTTCACTCCAACACATTTCGGGAACACCGGCAGCGGGCCGTGTTGGCGCATGGGCCCGCCCGAGCAGCAGAGACCGCCCGGCCCCGACAGGGGCGAGCGGTCTCTGTGCGTTGTCCGCGGTCCGTTGTCCGTGGTCCGGCAGGTGGCCGGGGGAAGCCCGGGTGGGGGGTCAGCGCGGGCGGTACCTCCGGTACCGGACGTACAGCACGATGCACGTGATCGCGCCGACCGCGCACACCGGCAGGCTCAGCCCGACCGCCATGATCACGCCGTCACTGACGCCCTGCACGGTCTCCTCGCTGACCATCCCGTTCGCGTCGGTGACCCTGCGGGTGGTGTCCGCGTGGCTCGCGAGGTAGGTGACCATCGCGACGCCCACCGCCAGGAACGCCAGCGCCCCGCCCAGGAACCAGCCGCCCGCCTTCTCCTGCCACTCGTCCCCGGCCAGCCGCCGCGCGTCCGGGCTGTGCTGCAGCACGGCCCGGCCCAGGCCGGAGGCCCCGGCGGCGTGCCCGTCGATGTGCAGGCGGGCGCCGCCGTCAAGGGCAAGGCGGCAGCGGTAGTCATTACCCAGCCGGCGGGCAAGGCCCTGGATCCTCGGGGTGCCGGGGATCGTGATCGACACGACCTGGTCCCACTCCCAGCCCACCGCGCCACGCCGCGAGCCGTGGACGAGGCCGCGCTCGCGGACCTCGAAGTACTCCCCCGCCCCGCCCCGCAGCGCGCGCCAGGCCTGCGTCACGGCGACGTACAGCGCGCCCAGGGACAGGCCGATCACCAGCCCGATCACCCGGCCGCCGCGCGAGCGGCCGTCGTCCACGGTGAGCAGCAGCGCCCACAGCCCGAGCCAGCCGGTGGGCACGGCCACCACCAGCGCCCACACGGCGTTGTGCCACCGCGCCCGGGTGTCCACCCGGTGTCGGCTGAGCATCTCGCCGAACAGGTCCGTCATCTCCGCCTCGCCGATCATCCGCACAGTGAAGCACCGCCGCCGCACCCGCTCAAGAGCGGGAGCCCGCTCCCGATCGGTGCCGGTACGGACGAACGCCGCGCCGCAGCAGGGACGTTGGGGATCGGGGATGATCGTGGCCATGGACGAACCCGAGTGCGCCGCGCCCGCCCGTCAACTCGCCGACCGGATACGGGAGGTGCTCGGTGACGGTCCGTTCGCCGCACCCGGCGGCTGGTCCCACATGGGTGCGGTGATCTGTGACGCCGCCTTCCAGGCGCGGCGGCGCTACGAGGCGGTGGTCCGGCCGAGGATCGTACGGCTGCAGGAGAGGTGGCCGGACGCCACCACCGTGACCGGGTTCCTGGCCCGGCTGGAGCGCGAGGACCTCGCCGCGGCGATGGACTTCGCCAGTCCCGCCCGCGTCGCCGTCGCCCATGCCCTCGCCCGCCTGCTGGCCGCCCACGGCGTCGACACCCGCGCGGACCTGCACGCCTGGCTCGGCGAGCCCGCCCACCGGGCCGCCCTGCGCACCGTGCGCGGCGTCGGCCCCAAGACCGCGGACTACCTCGGGGGCCTCGTCGGCCGCCCCGGGGTCGCCGTGGACGTCCACCTGCGCACCTTCGCCGCCGGCGCCGGCCTCACCGACCTGCGCTACGGGCCGCTGCGCACGGCCTACGAGGAGGCCGCCGCCCTGCTCGGGCACGACCCGGGCGCCCTGGAGCACGCGGTGTGGCGCTTCGGGGCGGCCTGAGCGGGCGCCGGGGGCCGATCGGGCGACGGGCGACGGGCGACGGGCGACGGGCGACGGGCGACGGGCGACGGGCGGGGCTTACCGCCCCGGGAGCACGCGAAGTCCCGCCGCCGACACCAACCACCCCGCCGGCCAGGTGTCCCC
>NZ_JBHVPD010000095.1:0-30048 GCF_042887525.1 Kitasatospora sp. NPDC057936 | reverse complement strand
GCGCGGGGCGCGGTGCGGGGGGGGCCGGGGCCCGGGGGGGCCTACCGCCCCGGCCCCCCGCTTTCCCCCCGCGGGGGCCCCCCGCGCCCGGCCGGGACGGTGGTCGCCGGTTCTCAGCACTGCGGCCGACGGCCGTGGTTGGCTCCGCGCCTGGCCCGCGCCTTCTTCTTGCGCCGCCTCTTCGATGACATGACACCGTTCCTCTCTCCAGGACCGCCCCCTGCGTCCCACCGTTCCACACCGGCCCGGAACGGGCCTGTCGAGCGCCCGGGGAGGGCGACGGAGGCGGCGGACACCGGAAGACGGCGGGCACCGGAAGGCGGCAGGCCGGGTGTCCGCGTCGCCGCCCGGCCACGCTGCGCCCGGCTGCGGCTTCGTCCGCGCGGTTCACCCGGACTCCCCGGGCCCCCCCCCCGCCACCCCCCCCGCCCGTTTTCGCCACCGGGCGGGCGGGGAGGCGGGGGCGGCTCACCACTGGCCGGGCTGGTAGTCGCCCGCCGGGACGCGGCAGATCACGTTCAACCGGTTGTAGGCGTTGATCAGGGCGATCGTCGACACCAGCGAGGCGAGCTGCTCCTCGTCGTAGTGCTTGACGGCGTTCTCCCACACCGCGTCGCCGACCCCGCCGGCGGCGTCGGCGATGCGGGTGGCCTCCTCGGTCAGCTCCAGGGCGGCGCGCTCGGCGTCGGTGAACACCGTCGCCTCGCGCCAGGCGGCCACCAGGTTGAGGCGCTCGGGCCGGTCGCCGGCGTGCACGGCGTCCTTGTAGTGCATGTCGGTGCACATGCCGCAGCCGTTGATCTGGCTGGCCCGCAGCAGCACCAGCTGGGTGGTGGCGTAGGGCACGCCCGCGTCCTTGAGGGCCGCGCCGGCCGAGTTCAAGTGCTTGACGAACTTCGCGCCGGTGGCGGTGGCGTAGTAGTTGAAACGGGCTTCCATGGCGGGCTCCTCTGGTCGGTGCGCTCGCTGTCCGCGTGCGCCGTTCGCGGTTGCTCTCACTACCTCGACCCCGCCCGCGCCGCGGATGTGACATCCCCGGCCGGCCGCCCGCCGTGACCTGCGTCACACGGGCATCACGTCGATGTCAGGGGCGTGCCGCCGCCTCGCGCAGGTGGACGAGGAAGGCGGCGGTGGCCGGGGGCGGGTGGTGGCCGCGGCGCACGGCGGTGAAGACCTGCCGCACCGGGGTGTCGTCGGGGTGCAGGGCGACCAGCGCGATGTCGGGGCGGGCGGCGCGGGCGGCCAGGGAGGGGATGAGGGCGGGGCCGAGTCCGGCGGCGACGAGGCCGAGCTTGGCGGTCCAGCCGGCGACGGCGTACTCGACGCGCGGGCGCAGGCCCTGGCGCACGAAGGCGGCCAGCAGGGTCGTCTCGATGGTGCGGCGGGCGGCGATCCAGGGCTCGTCGGCGAGTTCGGCCAGGCGCAGGCGCCGGCGCCGGGCGAGGCGGTGGCCGCGGGGCAGGGCGACCAGGACCGGGTCCTCGACGAGCGGCTGGAGGTCGAACTGCTCGTGGTCGTAGGGGTGTTCGGGGTAGGAGGCGACGACGGCGAGGTCGATGTCGGCGTCCGCGAGGCGGGTGAGGAGGGTGGCGGAGAGTCCTTCGGTGAGCGAGACGGCCACTTCGGGATGGGCGGCGCGGAAGGCGGCGAGGGCGGTGGGCACCAGGGCGGCGTTGGCGCTGTCGAAGGCGCCCAGGCGCAGGCGGCCGGTGCCGAGTTCGGTCAGGGCGGTGAGTTCGCGGCGGGTGGAGTCGAGGCGTTCCAGCAGGGCCTCGGCGTGCGGGAGGAGGGCGCGGCCGTGTTCGGTCAGGCGCACGCCGCGGGCGAGGCGGTCGAACAGCGGGGCGCCGAGTTCGGCTTCGAGGGTGGAGATCTGACGGGAGATCGCCGACTGGGTGAAGCCGAGGTGCTCGCCGGCGGCGGTGAAGGAACCGAGGCGGGCGGCGGTGCGGAAGACGTCGAGCCAAGCCATGTCCATGAGGCATGGGTACCATGCGAGACATTCGTTTGTCGCCTGGCTCGGGGCTGCCTAGCGTGGTGGCCATGAACACCGAGCACGCTCCTCTCCGAAAGATCGCCTTCCTCGGCCTGGGCCGCATGGGCCTGCCGATGGCCCGTCGACTGGCGGCCGCCGCACTGCCGTTGACCGTCTGGAACCGCAGCCCCGAGCGCGCCGGCGACCTGCCCCGCGCCGCGAGCCCGGCGGAGGCGGTCGAGGGCGCGGACGTCGTCATCACGATGCTCACCGACCCGGCGGCGGTCCAGGAGGTAGCCGGGCACTTCCTCGGGCACCTGGCGCCGGGGGCGCTGTGGATCGACATGTCCTCGGTCGGGCCGCAGGCGGTGGCCGCCCTGCGCGAACGGCTGCCCGCCGGGATGTCCCTGGTGGACGCGCCGGTGCTGGGCAGCGTCGGGCCGGCCGCGAACGGCACGCTGACCATCTACGCGGGCGGCGAGAGCGCCGACCTCGACCGGGCGCAGCCGGTGCTGGAGCACTTCGGGCGCGTGCTGCGCTGCGGCGGGCCGGGTTCGGGCGCGGCGCTGAAGGTCGTGGTGATGGGCGCGGTGGTGGCCGGGGTGACGGCGCTCGGCGAGGCGCTGGCGGTGGCGGACGGGTTCGGGCTGCCGCAGGAGCTGGCGCTGGAGGTGCTGGGGGGCGGGCCGCTCGCGGGGGTGGTGGCCCGCGCCCGCAGCCGGGAGTCGGACTTCCCGGTGCGCCTGGCCGCCAAGGACCTGGCGCTGGCGGGCGGTGGCCGGGTGCTGACGGCGGCGCACGAGGTGCTGCTGTCGCACCCGGACATCGCGGACGAGGACCTGTCGCGGGCGGTGGAGGCGATCCGCCGGGGCTGAGGCGCCTCCTGGTCGGGGGGCTATCCCGCGCGGTTCTCCAGCCAGCCCACGGCCGCCGCCCAGCTCGCGTGCTGCGGGTCCACGACCTGGAAGTGGTCGGTGCCCGCGTGCTCCACGTACGTCACCGGGTCCCCCGCCGCCTTCGCGGCCTCGACGTAGGCGCGGCTGTGGGTGACGGGCACGCGCTGGTCCTGGTCGCCGTGGACGATCAGGTGGGGGCGGCCCAGGGGCAGGCGGTGGAGCGGGGAGGCCTCGCGGTAGGGGGCCGGGTCGTCGTCGTAGGGGGTGCCGACGAACAGCGGGGTGGCGTCCTCGCCCAGGCCCTCGGCGGCGCAGCGCGGCAGGTCGGTGATCGGTGCGAGTGCGACCGCGGCGTTGACGAGGCCGGCGGCGGCCGTCAGCAGGGCGAGCTGTCCGCCGGCGGAGTGGCCGACGGCGATCGACGGGAGGTCGGCGAGGGCGGGGCGCACGGCGTGGGCGGCGGCGACCGCGTCGAGGGCGTCGGTGAGGGTGTCCGGCCAGCCTCCGCCGTCGCCGCCGGTGCGGCGGTACTCGATGTTGGCCACGCACCAGCCGCGGCCGGCGAGGTCGGCGGCGAGGGCGTCCATGAGGTGGAGGTCGTGCCGGTCGCGCCACCAGCCGCCGTGCACCGTCACCGCCAGGCCCCGGGCGGGCGGGCCCTGCGGGTCCGCGTCCCACAGCTCGACGAAGTGGCTGGGCGCGCTTCCGTAGCGCACGACCTCACGCTTCTGCATCCGTTTTATCCCTCACCCACATAGACCAACGGCACGTCGGTGGCCAACGGTACCGCTCCGAGCGCGAAGCAGGTGGCGTCACACCACTAGGACGGATGCACGGGGGTTAGTACGATGTGCGGACCGCAAGGCACCAACCCGGTAGATGGGAGGAACTACCCGTGACTGCAAGCATGTTGGAGATCCACGACGCGGGCCCGCTGGAGATCGACGAGGCGGGGATCGTGTTCGAAGACGAGTTCGACGCCGATCTCGCCCCGGCGGCCTGTCTCGCCGACCCGTTCGTGACCTGGGTTCCGACGCGATTCCCGTGCGGCGGCGACTCCTGACCCGAACGGCCCGTTCGACGGGACCGAAGCGGTCCGTCTGACCGGACGGGGGCAGCCCGTCCGACCGGACCGGGGCGGTCCATTCTGACCGGCGGGTGAGCGCGGTACTCCGGGTACGGGGGCGCTCACCCGCCCGGCATTCCAAGGGGGTTCGGTGCGGGAGCACCCGGCGGGGCACCTCGCGCAGCTCGCCCGCCTGGTCGCGCGGGCACCGGAGGGCGGGGGACGGCGGCGTCTGCACGCGGACGGGCAGTGGCTGTACCTGCACGACCGTGCGATGCCCGCGCTCGCCCACGGCTGGAAGCTGCACGTCTCGGCCCGCGCCGCCCAACTGCCGCTCCTGCTGGACCTGGTGGTGCCGGTGCTGCTGCGCCGCACGTGCGACGCGAAGTTCGCGGCGGGCGCGGACGTGCTGGGCGCGACGAACTCCGGGGTGCACGGGGCGGCGGCCGTCGGCAAGGCCGTCACGGTGTATCCGCGTGAGGGTGAAGTCGTGGCGCTGGGTGAGGAGTTGGCGCAGCTGCTGGCGGGGTGGGAGGGTCCGCGGGTGGTGAGCGACCGGCAGGTGCGCGCGGGTTCGCCGGTCTACTACCGCTACGGTCCGTTCCGTGCCCCGCAGGACCAGGACGTCGCGCTGATGAGCGGTCCGGACGGGCGGACGTTCCCGGGGCTCGCGCAGCCCTCGTACGCCCAACCGCCGTGGGCCGTGGACCCGTTCACCGCCGCAGCCGCCACCACCGCCGTCACCGCCGCCGCGCCGCCGAAGGACACGCGCGTGGGCGAGGGCCGCTACCGGATCACCGCGGGGATCAGCCGCGCGCCCGGCGGTCACGTCTACCGGGGTGTCGAACTGGCGAGCGGGCTGGGGGTGGTGGTCAAGCAGGCGCGGGCGTTCGTCGGGGAGGACACCGAGGGCGTCGACGCGCGCGGGCGGCTGCGGCACGAGCGGCGGGTGCTGGCGGCGCTGGCGGGCGTGGCGGGGGTGCCGCGGCTGGTCGACTACTTCCGGCACGGCGTGGACGAGTACCTGGTGACGAGCGCCTGCGGGCCGCGCGACCTGCGCCGCGACGTCCTCGCCCACGGGCCTTACGCGGAAGGGGATTCGGGCGGGCGCGGCTGGCGGGAGGCGGCCCGGGCGCTGCTGCGGGTGCTGGACGCGGTGCACGCGCGGGGCGTGGTGGTGTGCGATCTGAAGCCCGCGAACGTCGTGCGGGGCGAGGCGGGTTCGTGGTCGCTGGTGGACTTCGGGGTCAGCGCCCTGGACGGTGAGCGCCCGGCCGGCGCGACCCCGGGCTACGGTCTGCCCGTCGCCTCGGCGTGTCCCCGGCCCGCCGATGACTACTACGCGTTGGGCACGACCCTGCACTTCGCGCTGACCGGCCTGGACCCGGTGGCGATCGGCCCGGACCCGGCCGCCTGCCGCGACCGCACCCTGGCCTGCCTGGCCGCCGCCCTGCCCGCCCCGGACCACCCGGCCCTCGCAGTGGTGGCGGGCCTGCTGAGCTTCGAGGCCGGGGAGCGCACGGCGGCCGCGGCGGCCCTGCGGGAGGGCCGCGGCCCGGCCGGCCGCAAGGTCACCCGCCCCGCCGCGGACGGCCTCGGGGAGGTCGTCGCCCACACCGTCGGCACCTGCGTGCGGATGGCCCGCGAGTTGCTCGGCTCCCCTTCCGCCGCGAGCCGGCCGCGCACGCTGCTCTCGCTCTACGACGGCGCCGCCGGCCTCGGCCTGGAACTGCTCCAGCACGCCGACGAGCACCCCGACGCCCGCGAGGCCGCCGCCGCCCTCGCCCGCTGGACGGCCGCGCACCCGGCGCTCGGGCTGCTCGGGCCCGGCCTGTACGACGGGCGTGCGGGCGTCGAGCTCTTCCTCGCCCACGCCGCCGCCCGGCTGGGCACCCCGGAGCCCGTCTCCGCCGACGCCGACGCCCGGCTGGGCACCCCGGAGCCCGTCCTCGCCCACGCCGATCCCCGGCTGGGCACCCCGGAGCCCGCCCTCGCCGACGTGCCGGACCCGGGCGCCCTGGTGTCCACCGACCAGATCTCGGGCGCGGCCGGTATCGGCACCGCGCACCTGCTGCTCGCCGACCTCGTCCGCGCCTCCGACGGCGCCCGTGCGCAGCGCCACCTCGCCGTGGCCGCCGCGTGCGCCCGCCGCCTGACCGACGGTGCGCCGCAGGACCTGAAGGAGGAGCCCAACCCGGGCACCGCCGCCCTCGCCGAGGGTTTCGCCCACGGCCGCGCCGGCCTGGCCCACCTGCTCCTCGCCCTGCACTCCCCCGACGCGGCGACGCAGGCGGCCGGGCGCGCCATCGTCGAGGACCTGGCCGCCGAGCTGCCGCGTCTGGTGGCGGAGGCCGCCCGGCCGGGCGCCACCCGCCGCTGGGGCTCGTGGTGCCGCGGCCTGGCCGGGATCGGCACGGTGCTGCTCCAGGCGGGTCTGCGCCTGGGCGAGGACGCCTACGTGGACCTGGCCGCCGAGGCGGCCGGGGCGTGCCGGGCGCTGGCGCCGCGGATGGGCCAGGTGGTGCAGTGCTGCGGCCTGGCCGGGGTCGGCGAGCTGTTCGTCGACCTGGCGTCGGCCACCGGCGAGGAGCGCCACCGGGAGGCCGCCGGGCAGATCGCGGCCCTGGTCCTGTCGCGCGCCGGCGGCCCGCCCCACCGTCCGGTCTTCCCCGGCACGGCCCTGCTGACCGAGTCCCCCGCGTGGGCCACCGGAACGCCGGGCGTGCTCACGTTCCTGCGCCGCCTGCACCGCGGCACCGGCCCGCGCCCGGCCCTGCTGCCCCTCGCCTGATTGTCGCCCGACCGCCGACCGTCAGGCCGAAGGCGCGGGGTGGACCTGCTGCCAGCCGTTCACCGAACGGGTGAAGAAGATCGTCACCCGGTAGACCTCGCGCCGCCAGACCGAAGCGCCCGGCCCGTACTCGTGCAGTTCCTCCAGCGCCTCCTCCTCGGAGTCGTACGAGTAGTTGCGTCCCTTGGCGTCCATGATCTTCCATTCGACACCCGGCATGCTCTCCAGGCCCATGTGCCCGCCCCTTTCGATCTTGCTATTCGAACGCGAGGACCCTAGCGCCCACCGGGCCCGGCACCGCAACCGGCTTTCCCTCCCCGGCCGCGCACCCCCCACCGGGCCGATTGTGCACTGACGACGATCACCCCTTAGCGTCGTCGCTGCACGCCGTGCCCACCGGGCCCGGCGGACGATCACCGGGGGAACGACCTTTGGAGGCACGACCGTTGGGGGCACGACCGTTGGGGGAGCAGCCGATGACGCGTGGGCGCCGTCCCGCCCGGGCCGCGGCGGCACTGGGCCTGGCCGCCGTACTGCTGGCCGCGAGCGCCGGCTGCGCCGCGCCGCAGGCCCAGGACCGCTCCGAGGAGGCCGCTTCCGGGCCCACCGCACCGGCCGCCGCCCCCGCGAGCGCGGACCCGGCCCACCCCCTCGCCGTCGTCTACCGGGGCCCCGCCGCGTGCGATGGCTGCTCCGAGGCCGCGCAGGACCTGCTGGAGCGCAACGGCTTCACCGTCCGCTTCATCGGCCCCGACGAGGACCTGCGCTTCGGCCCCGCCGCGCTGGCCGGCGCCGCCCTGTACGTCCAGCCGGGCGGCACCAACGGCCAGGAGGTCACCACCGCGTGGGGCCTGCTGCGCCGCACCCCGGGCTTCCGCCCCGAGCTGATCCGCGACTACGTGCGCGGCGGCGGCCGCTACCTGGGCATCTGCATGGGCGGCTACCTCGCCGGCGACCCGGGCTACGACCTCCTGCCGGGCGACTCCGGCGAGTACATCAAGACCCCCGGCGCGACCGTCACCGACGACAAGGACCGCCTCGTCGACGTCGCCTGGCGCGGGCAGCGGCAGCCGATGTACTTCCAGGACGGCCCCTACTTCGACGTCGACGGCCCCGGCGCCGACGTCCTGGCCCGCTACACCAACGACCGCATCGCCGCCGCCGTCGCCTCCTACGGCACCGGCCGCGTCGCCGTCAGCGGCCCCCACCCGGAGGCGCCCGCCGACTGGTACCGCAGCTACCACCTGCCCGACGTCTCCGCCACGGGCCTGGGCCTGGGCGACGACCTGTTGAAGACGCTGATGGCCGCGCCGTGACGGGAAGGCTCCGGCTCAGCCGGCGGCCGGGGTCCAGCGCGGGTCCCGGCCGGAGCAGGCCGGCAGCCGGTCCGCCGCACCCGCGCCGTCCGCGACCGGCACGGCGGCGGCCAACGTGCCGAAGCCGTCGCGCACGACGGGTATGAGGAACGCCCCGACGCTCCCCCGGCCCCTCGGCCGGCGCGCCGTCGAACGGCAGCGGCCGGCCGGTGGCGACGGCGATGTCCCACGCGTGCACGGCCACGTCGAGCGCGGCCACCGCAGCGCCCCGGGCGGAGGGCGTCGGCCCCATGGGCGTGCCGACGCCCTCCGCCCCGTGCCCCGACTCCCCCGCGGCCCGCGCCTGCGTGCGGACCCGCTCCAACTCGGCCACCTCGGCCACGGCGTCGCCCTCGACCGCCCGATCGGGGGCGAACGGGTCACCGGCCGGCGCGGCGCCGGTGATCCGCATCGTCAGCGCCCGCTGGTCCGGCCGGGCGTGGTGGTACACCGTCCACTCGGTGCACAGCGTGGGCGCGCCCCACCCGCCCGCAGGCACCGCGCGGACGCCGGCGAGCAGGTGGTCGTGCGCCCGGGCGAGCAGTCCGAACCCGTCGGCCGTCATGTTGTCCCCCGTTCCCCCGGTTTCCCGGCTTTCGCTTCACCTTCCTGCGGAACCGTAACAACCGCCCCTGACGCTCCATCAGTGCCGTTCGGCACATTCGGCCCCGGCCTTCCCGGCGTCTCGCCGCCACGACCCTGCCGATCCGGCCAGGGCTGGCCAGGGCCGGCCGAGGCCGGTGCGACGGCACGATAACCGGTTGCGTCACGGCCGTTTCCTCGCGACGGTTTCCAGGTGAGCACACCAGATCTCGGCCGGGTCGAGCGCATCGGCGACACGGTCCACCGGCCGGCCGGACCGTGGACCCCGGCGGTTCACGGCCTGCTCCGCCACCTGGAGGCCGTCGGCTACGAACTCGCGCCCCGCGTCCTCGGCTTCGACGGGCAGGGCCGCGAGGTGCTGACCTGGATCGGCGGCAAATCCGGCCCGGACGGCTGGGGCAAGGTCGTCGACGACCGGGGGCTGATCACCTTCGCCCGCCTCCTGCGCGACTACCACGACGCCGTGGCCGGATACCGGCCCCCGGACACGACGTGCTGGTCCACCAGGACGGCCGGTCCGGTCGGCGACGAGGTCGTCTGCCACGGCGACTTCGGCCCCTGGAACACCGTCTGGCACGGCACCCGGCCGGTGGGAATCATCGACTGGGACCACGCACGTCCGGCACCACGGCTGCACGACGTGGCCTACGCCCTCGAATACGCGGCACCGTTCCGCGACGACGACACGTGCACCCGGTGGCTGCGCTACCCACAGCCGCCCGACCGCCGTCACCGCCTGGAGGTGTTCGCCACCGCCTACGGCCTCACCGACACGACGGGCCTGGTCGACGCCGTGCTCACCGTCCAGGAGCAGAACATCGACGTCAACCGGCGCCTGGCCGCACAGGGCCACGAACCCCAGGCCACCTGGGTCGCCGAAGGACACCTCGACAACCTCCGGGCCCTCCTTGCCTGGAGCCGGGACAACCGGCACCTGATCGACCCATCGGGTTGAACTCGCGCTGCCGGCAGGAAGGTTGGGACAAGGCGAGCCGCACCCGCCCCCGGCGCCACCGGTCGACACCTCCCGGCACCTACGACACGGCGAGTCCAGGCCGCCTAACGGCACACGTCCTGCTGCTGCCCCGCGACGACGGCCTGCGCGAGTTGCCCCAGGGCATGGTCGAAGGAGGTGGAATCGGCGTGCGGCTTGGGCCGGATCGCGCCCTGGGCGAGGACGGTGGCGCTGACGATGTCCGTGCTGCTGCCCGCGCAGTACTCGGTGACGCCGGACCCGCCGCCCCCGGTGATCGGCCCGCGCCCCACGAGGGCCCGCAGGTCGTGCCCGTCGGTGCCGGACGGCTGGTCGGGCCCGAGGCGGAACAGGACGATGCTCAGCGCCTCCTGCCCGTCGACGGAGACCGTGCAGGACGTCTGCGCGCCCTGCCCGTTGCCCGCCGCCTGCGCCTTGCGCTCGTCGACGCCCGGACGCCCCTTGGGCAGCAGCGCGCCGAGCGGAGTGCCCTTGGCGCGCGGCTGCCCGCACAGGGTCTGCGTGAGGTCGGACTCCCCGGCGCCGAACGCCAGCAGGGCACCGCCGGTCCCGAGCCCGGCAACGACGAGCGCCCCGACGCCCAGTACCCAGGGCCGGCGCTCCGTGAGCCTCACCATTTCGCAGTTCCCTCGCCGTTCGCACACATGATCGACGCGAAGCTTAAGCACGCTGCCCACACAGAAGCAACGGCACGGCCCGCCCCGCCAGCGCCTCCGCCACACGGGCCGCCTGCGCGGGCGCCATGACGGCGGACAGCTGCTTCACCGGCACGAAGCGCGCCCCCAGCAGCCCGCTGCGCCTCTGCGGCGCAGCGACGGGCTGCGCGCCCGTGATCCCGCCATCGAAAACGAGGTTGAGGCGCTCCAGGTAGCGGTCGGCGGGCGTGTAGTCGACGGCCAGCACGTCGGTGAGCCGCAGGCTGATGCCGGTCTGCTCGGCGAGGTGGCGGCCGGCGGCCTCGTGCGGGGGCTCGTTGGAGCGGGCGGCGCCGCCGGGGAGGATGAGCCCGTCCATGTAGTCGGGGTCGACGAGCAGGACGTCGCCGCGGGGGTTTCGGACGAGGGCGAGGCAACCGAGCCGGCAGACGGGAGGCTTGGCGAGGAGGCGGGGGTCGCGCATTGGGGGGGTGCTACTTCCTGTTCCAGAAACACCAGTTGATCAGGGCGGCGAAGCCGAGCAGCCAGAGGAGGCGGGCGGCGAGTTCAGTCGTCATCGGCGGCGAGGCGCTCGAAGTGCAGCCCCTTGCGGAGCAGTTCGACGATGCGGACGACGTCGGAGGCCGGGGCGGCCCCGAGGGAGACCAGGTAGCACCCGGTACGGCGCCCGAAGTCCCAGTCCACTTCGAGGGACGGCAACTTGGCCCCACCGAGGGCCAGGACGGCGGCCAAGTCGTCGGCGACGAGGGCGGCTTCACGGCGCTGCTCGGCAGTCGCCCGGTCGAGCATCGAGGCCATCACACACCGGTCCTGCGGTGCACCTCGAACATCCGCCACGCCGAGAACGCGGCACAGAAGGAGTGGAAAGAGGCCAGCCCACCGGTCGCGCCGCTGCGCAGCCACTCCCCCGTGACTTCGTTCCGTACCCGGTAACACCGGGCATCGGGGTCCCAGCGGACCCCATAGCCGTGGAGTCTGGACGACACCATGAGAGAACCCTTCGCAATCGAATACATACGCTCCGTGGTCAAGTGGCCTGACGCTAACATCGGAAGCAAAGGTGGACTTGTCTTCTGGAAAATCCAAGTTGGGGCACCCATGGTGAACATCAAGGAAATTGACCCTGAGTCAGGCCCATGGGCGCCCTTCGGGGTGCTACTCCGCAGGTCACGCAAGGCGGCCGGCCTGACCCAGGCCCAACTCGCCAAGAAGATCGGGTGTAACCCGTCCACGGTCTGCGTCGCCGAACTTGCCACGAAGCAGGTGTCCAGAAAATTCGCCGAGGCGGCCGACAAGGCCCTCGGCCTCCACGGCGCTCTGACGCTGATGTGGCTGCAGGCCTCCAACTCCGCAGGCTTGGCGGAAGGGTTCGCCGACTTCACGAAGTACGAAGCCGAGGCCCGGGAGATAAGGCTGTTCGAAATTGGCGCCGTCCCCGGGCTGTTCCAGACCCAGGCGTACGCCGAGGCCGAGTTGACCTGCACCGTGGATCTGGGCGAGGTCACCACAGAGCAAGCCCAGGAACGCCTCACCATCCGGATGGCCAGGCAGAAACTGCTGACCCGCACCCCCATGCCCTTCGTCTACGCCGCTCTGGATGAGAGCGTGCTCCGATGGCAGGTCGGCGGCCCGTCCATCATGGCCGAGCAACTCGAACGCCTCGAAGAACTGGCAGCCGGGCCGAACGTCATGATCCAGATCGTCCCGTTCAGCATGGGGGTGAACCGGCCGTTCCGCTCGGCCGTCACACTGCTGACCATCGGCGACAACTCCCAGCTTGGGTACACCGAGTCACTGCATCGCGGCTTCCTGGAACGGGACCGAGCCACTGTCACTTCGTGGCGCAGGCGATACGATCGACTGCAGGTAGACGCGCCGCCCAGGGCCGAATCCCTGGCCATGATCAGAAGAATCCGGAAGGAACTGGCGTCATGAGCTCCCGCCTCGACCTGTCTTCTGCCCGCTGGGTCAAGTCCTCCCACAGTGGTGGCGGAGGCCAGTGCATCGAGGTGGCCCCCGGCTTCACCGGCGTCATGCCCGTCCGCGACTCCAAGGACCCCAACGGCCCCGCGCTCATCTTCCCCGCCGCAGCCTGGCAGTCCTTCATCACCGCCATCCGCGCCGGCGGATTCGACGCCCGGTAGTCACAGCTCTCGGCCCCACCGCTCACACCCGGGGCGGCGGGGCCCACTGCTCAGGAGGGACCGAATGCCCGACATCAACGTGAGCACCGCCCGCTGGGTGAAGTCGACCTACAGCCAGCAAGGCGGCAACTGCATCGAGGTGGCTCCCGGCTTCACCGGCGTCATGCCCGTCCGCGACTCCAAGGACCCCAGCGGCCCCGCCCTCGTCTTCCCGTCCGCAGCCTGGCAGTCCTTCATCACCGCCATCCGCGCCGGCGAGTTCAACGCCCGGTAACAGCCCCTCAGGCCTTGCCCGCCCCGAGCTCCGGGGCGGGCAAGGCATCCGAACCACGCCGCTGCGACGCGAGGAGGGCACGACATGCCCGACGACCACTCCGGGGTATGGCTGAGCCGGTACGAGTTCTACAGCAGCAGCCGCGACGGCACCTTTACCGGCCTTCACCACGTAGTCCTGGCTCAGCACGGCAACCGCATCACCGGACAATCGCTCCCCGGCGCATCGTCCAATCCCGACTCCCCGATCTCCTTCGACCTGACCATCGACCGGAACATCGTCACCGGCACCTGGGTCGAACAGACGGCGCAGGACGGCTACTACCAGGGCGCCAGGTACCACGGGGCCGTTCAACTCCTCATCGATCCGACCGGCCGGCGCATGTCCGGCAAGTGGGTCGGCTTCGGTAAGGAGTTCGACATGAACACCGGCCCGTGGGACCTCCGCCTGGTCGACAAGTCCACATCCGACGAAGTCCTGGCCCGGTACAGCACGCCGCCCGCCGAGTAGCCACGCGCCAAAGCCCTACCCTCCCGTCCATGAACAGCGACACCGAGACTTCCCGGTCAACACCGCTGCACTCCGTCTCCGTCGCGGGGGCGGTCGTCCGCGAGGATGGGCGCGTGCTGGCGATCCGTCGCGCCGACAACGGTGCTTGGGAACCACCGGGCGGAGTTCTGGAACTCGCCGAGACCGTCGAAGACGGCCTGCGCCGCGAGATTCGCGAGGAGACCGGGATCGACGTCACCGTCGGCCAACTGACCGGCGTCTACAAGAACATGGCCCGCGGCGTCGTCGCCCTCGTCTTCCGCTGCCACCCCGAGAGCGGCGCCGAGTGCCTCTCTGCCGAAACAACCGCCGTCGCCTGGCTCACCCCCGACGAAGCCGCCGGCCGTATGAGCGAGGTCTACGCCGTCCGCATCCTCGACGCCCTCCGCCCCGGACCGCCCCACATCCGCTCTCACGACGGCCGCCGGCTCACGTGAGAAGTCGACCCCGCCGACTTCTCACTCCACACCACGAGTGATCTCGTCCAACTCCGGGCACGAGCGAGGGGTGTTCGCCGTCTATCCGTACCGCTCGGCCTGCCCTCAGTCGGTCTGGGCGCGGCTGATCGCCGAGGCGTGGTCCGAGATCTTCCTCGCCGGGTACACCAACTACTTCCTCTGGCTGGAGCAGCCGGCCCTCCCCCGGACTCTCCGGCGCAAGGCCGAGGCCGGTTGCCGGGTCCGCGTCCTCCTCGGGGATCCCGGCTCCGAGACGACCAGCCGCCGTGAGCGGATCGAGGACGCGGCCCTCACCGTCTCCGCCCGCATCCGGATCACCCTGGCCCACCTCGCCGAACTCGCCGATACCGACGGCGTCGAGGCCCGCTTCAGCGCCCTCGACGACGGGCCGAATCACATCGGGCTCTCCGTCTTCCGCTTCGACGAGCACGCCCTCGTCACTCCCCACCTCGCCCGAACCGTCGGCCACGACTCGCCGATGATGCACATCCGGCGCAGCGAGGAGGACGGCATGTTCGACCGCTTCGCCGAGCACGTCGAGGAACTCTGGTCCCGGGGCACCGCCATCCGCGCCGCCGCCTGAGTCGGCGCATTCGACAGCCCCGGGACTCCTCGCCAACTTTGCACTCAACCGTCCCTTGGCAGGGCCGAGTTGCGGGTAGAGTCGGACCGCATCACCGGATGTCGGCTCTGGCCGGAGGCTGCACGCGCTTGAGCGCGTGGGGTGCCCAGTTTGCGTCGCCGTCCGGCACGGTTCCCCTTGTGTGGGATTCATCTGGAGGTCGACGCATGCCTGCGTGGTTGTCACGCCCCTTTCTCGTCGCGTTGTTCGCGCTGCCGCTCCTGGCGGTCGTGCTGTTGTCCGCCCCGGCCTGGCTGACCTGGCCATTCCTGCCGCCCGGGCGCCAGGACGTCGTGCTCGCAGTGCTCGACCGCCTCGTCCAGTGGACCCGGGTGGCGGTGCCGCGCGTGAGCGGCGCCGTGAACCGGGCCGTGGTCGAGTAGGTCACGCGGCGGTCTCCCTGAGCAACGACCTGCCCTGCGCAGGAAGTCGACGAGGCCGACTTCCTGCGCAGGGCGGCCAGGTCGCGGGCGGACTCCTCGATGAGGCGGCAGAAGCCCTGCACGCTACCGGCGGCCGTCGACAACGTGCTTCAGGCCCGGGGGCCCTGTGCCGGGCGGGTGAACTTCACGGCCCGTACGGGTGACGGGCGTGACCGCTCGGACGGCACAGCCCGACCGTTCGTAGACGTCCCCACCCCTTGCCCCGCAAGGGGTGCGCGCCGCGCCGCCCGGCAGGACACGCAGGGACGACGGTCGGCCGGGGGATCACCGCGTGTGGTCGACTTCCACCGGCTTCCGGGTGCTCAACCCGAAAGCACCGCCCCGGACCACCGGAGGAATACCCATGCACCGCGTCATGTCCGTCAAGCGCTCCCTCACCCTGGCCGCCGCCGCTCTGGCGCTCGGCACGACCGCAGCACTGAGCATGCCCGCCATGGCCGACAGCCAGCCCCAGGCCGGCGCCCACCGCGCGACCAGGGCGGTGCAGGTGCCGGACATGGTCTTCGACAGCACGGGCACCGCCGACCTGGGAGGCGCTCCCCAGGGGCTCGGCAACGCCTTCGGCGGCAGGGCCACGATGAAGGACGTCGACGGCAAGAACCTCGGCACCGCCTACGCCAACTGCAACAAGGACGCCACCGGCACGGCCGCGGACCAGGTGCTGTGCACGAGCATCCTCAAGTTCAGCGACGGCGCCCAGATCGCCCTCGACGCGGTCATCCCCGTCCCGAAGCCGGGAGCCGACCTCAAGGACTTCGACGCCATCGTCACCGGCGGCACCCTCCGGTACGAGGGCATCACCGGCACCGCCCGCTTCAACCCCAGCTCCGTCGGCGTCTACGAGGTCACCTTCAGCTGACCCCGCGCACCGCGCGCGAGCGCCCGCGCACCCGGGCACGGACCTCCGTGCCGGGCACGCGGGCGTTCACGCGCCGTCGGCCAACTCCGCGAGCTCGGCGGCCGATTCGGGCGTCAGGCGGTAGAAGCCCTGGAGGCTGACGGCGCGCTCCAGGCGGCCGTCGACGACGTACTTGAGGCCGCGGGTGCGGCCGCGCTGGTTGCGCCAGGTGAGGCGAGGCAGGAGGTCGCCGGGGACGGGGAGGTCGAAGCGCACGGGCGTCGCCTCGACGTGGACCACCTCGGCGCCGCAGCCGCCGGCGCCGAGCGCCCACCAGTCGTGGTGGCCGGGGTGGGAGCGCTCGCCCCAGGCCTGCGGGGCGGGCCCGCAGCAGTCGCGCCGTTCGCGGTCGACGATCCGCATGCGGCTGACCACGAACACCTCGCGCCGCTTGACGTGCACCGCGTACACCTCGTCCCCCGCGCGGGCGCCCGACCAGGCGGGCAGGGAGGAGTGGGCGCCGCTGAAGGCGGCCGGGGGCCGTTGCCCTTCGAGGCCGGCCTTGCGCAGCTCGTCGCAGGCGTAGTGGGTCCACAGCACGGTGAAGGCGTCCGACATGCGGCTCATGCTACGAACCGGGACCGACAGCGAACTCCCCGATCCGGGCGGGGGTCTGCGCGGTGCCCGTGTGGACGAAGGCGGCCATGCCCAGGGCGCGGGCCGCGTCCACGTGCCCTGGGACGACCTCCAACCGGGCGTCCTCGCCGGCGCAGCCGACGTCGACCAGGATCGCGGGGTCGCGGGGCAGGGGCCGCAAGGTCGCTCACTCATCGCCAGGGAGCTCGAACTCCTGCCGCCGCCGCGCGCCGGCGCGGGTCGTGCATGTGGCCTCGCCCGGGAAGCAGCCGGTGGACTTCGCGACCTGATGCTGGAGTGCGACTACGACGGGATGGGGGCGTACTGCCGCAGCAAACTCGCCCAGTTGACTTCCTCCCCGCCCTAAGGCACGGGGATTCCGGCCGCGTGTGCCGCGCGGGGGCTTTGCCTCCGCGCGGGTGCGCGCGGCCGGTGGTTGGCGTTTCACGGACCGGCTGGTGCCGAGGTCTCCACGCCCTGACACCGCATGCCCTGCGGCGTTGAGGATGTTCTTCGCGGCGTTCACGTCGGCGTGGTCCCGGTGTCCGCAGGCGGTGCACTCGAAGGCCGCTTGGCTCTCGCGGTTCTTCGGGTCCACGTGCTTGCAGGCGTGGCAGGTCTGCGACGTGTACGCGGGATTGACCAGCACCACAGCAGTGCCAGTGGTACGCGCCGCATTGCGCAGCGCGAGTTCGAGCAGGTGCCAGCCCTTGTCGAGGATGGCCCGGTTCAGTCCAGCCTTGGCACGGACGCCTCGGCCGGGCTGCTCAATTGTTCCTGCGGCGGAGGCGGTCATGTTCTTTACACGGAGGTCTTCCAGCACCACGACCGCGTTGTGGGTGGCCAGCTTGTTGGCGGCCTGCGCACAGAAGTCCGCACGCCGGTTGCGGACGCGGACGGTGATCGCGTTGATCTTCGCCACTACCGCCTTGCGCCGGTTGCTGCCGCGCGTGCATCGGGCAAGCTGTTGCTGCATGCGGCGCAGCCGCTTCGCCTCGCCCAGCGTCACATACGGCCGGTCGTGGAAGTCGCCTGTGCTGGTTGCCACGGCGAATTTGACGCCGCGGTCCACGCCCACGGCGGCGTTCGGCATCGCGTGCCGCTCAGGGGTCTGATTGCCGTCCTCCACCAGGAACGACACGAACCAGTGCCGCCCTTGCCGGGTAACGGTCGCCGAGCGGATCTGGCCGCCGAGCGGGCGGGACCATCGGAAGCGGACCCATCCGAGCTTCGGCAGCTTCGCCCGACCCCATTTGCGGCCGATCCGCTCCACCGTGATCCGATTCCCCACCGGGAACCGGAACGACGGCCGCCAACGGGCCTTGGAGCGCCACCGCACCCGGAACGTGCCGTGTTCCCGGCACGCCCGGTCCAGATCCCTCAACGTCTGCTGCAACACGTGCGAAGGCGCCTCCGTCAGCCACGGGAACTCCCGCTTCGCCTCCGCCAGCTCGGCAGCCTGCGGAACGTAGTCCATCCACGCCCCACGCCGCCGGTACTCCCTGCGCTGCTCCAAAGCGGTGTTCCACACCGAACGGCAGACATCACCGAATGTCTCGCACAACTCAGCCTGCCCCGAATCGAGTTCAAGACGGTACCGTCGCCCGGACAACACGAGGAACACCCCCCTTCAACAGCCGCGATCAACCTAGCGCACGTCACTGACAACGCAGAGACCTGCGCCGCTTCGCGACTCCGAGCCCAAAAATGGGCCGCCCCCAGCCAAAGCAGGGGTTGGCACCCAAGAGTTCAGATCACCTGCGGGTTCGAGCTCGCGGCGCGCGTGCCGGCCGGCGAGGTGACGGTCAACAGCCTGCACCCCGGCGACGTTCATGCCCACCAAAATGGTGCTGGAGGAGATGGGCTACTCGGTCGACAGCCTGGAGGAGAGCGTGGCCGCCGTCCACCGCCTGGTGACCGATCGGGCACTGGCGGGCGTCACCGGCCGCTACTTCGACCGCACCCGCGAGACCCGGGCCGACGCGCAGGCCTACGACCCGGCGGCCCGCGCCGAACTGTGGCGCCGCAGCCTGGAACTGGTCGGCCACCCGGGGCCGTGAGGCGGGCCACGGGCGGCGGCACCGGCCCGGCACCGCCGCCGGCCGGCGGCGGGAAGAAATTTCTGCGCCGCCCGCCGAGCGCACTAGTGCACCACCCACCCCGCGCGGCCTGCGCAGCCACCCCGCGGGCCCGACCGAGCACCCTAGTGCACTAGTGCGCTACCGCCGGAAACCCCGCAGATAGGGCTTGTTGAGTGCACTGCGTACGCCGTACATTCGAGGCATGGAGAACACCAGCGCGCACACCACGCACGCCGCGGACACCGACGGCGGCAGCACCAACGACGTCCTCATCTCCGGCGGCGGCATCGCCGGGCCCGTCCTCGCCCACTGGCTGCGCCGGGGCGGCTTCAACCCGGTCATCGTCGAGCGCGCGCCCGCCCCGCGCCCCGGCGGGCAGAACGTGGACCTGCGCGGCGCGGGGCGCACCGTCATCGAGCGGATGGGGCTCATGGAGCAGGCCCGCGCGCTCAACGTCGACCAGCGCGGGCTCGGACTCGTCGACCGCAGGGGGCGGCTGACGGCCCGGATGCCGGTCGAGCTGTTCGAGGGCGAGGGCATCGTCGCCGAGATCGAGATCCTGCGCGGCGACCTCGCCGACCTGCTGTACCGCTCCACCGCCCACGAGGTGGAGTACCTCTTCGACGACACCGTCACCGCCCTCGCCGAGGACGCGGACGGCGTCACCGTCACCTTCGAGAAGGCCGCCCCGCGCCGCTTCGCCCTGGTCATCGGCGCCGACGGGCTGCACTCGACGGTGCGCCGCCTGGCCTTCGGCGGCGACGACGGCCACTTCAGGCCGCTCGGCGGCTACAACGCCTGGTTCACCGTCCGCGACGGGATCGACCTCGACGGCTGGTTCCTCATGTACAACGCGCCCGGCGGCCTGGTCGCCGGCGCCCGCCCCGGTCGGCTGCCCGGCGAGATCAAGGCCTCGCTCAGCTTCCGTTCCGCGCCGCTGGGCCTGGACCGGCGCGACACCGCCGCCCAGCAGCGCCTGCTCGCCGAGCGCTTCGCGGGCGCCGGCTGGGAGGTGGACCGGCTGCTGGCGGGCATGGCCCGCGCCGAGGACTTCTTCTTCGACTCCTACGGCCAGATCCACCTCGACCACTACACCCGCGGGCGCGTCGCCCTGGTCGGCGACGCCGGGTACTGCCCCAGCCCGCTCACCGGCCTGGGCACCAGCCTCGCCCTGGTCGGCGCCTACCTGCTGGCGGGCGAACTCGCCGCCGCCCGCGCCGCCGGCACCGGCCACCGCGCCGCGTTCGCCCGCTACGAGGAGCTGATGCGCCCCTACGTCACCCGCTCCCAGGAACTGCCGCCCGGCGGCATGAACGGCTACGCCCCCAACAGCGCCGCGATGATCCGCCTGCGCGCCGCCTCGATGCGGATGATGGGCCGCTGGCCGATGCGCAGCATCCTGGCCGCCCAGTTCGCCAAGGCCGGCGACATCGACCTGCCCGACTACGCCCTCGCCACCGCCGCCTGATGCCGCACCGGCCGGGGACGGACGGGAGCAGCGGAGCGCCGCCGCCACGGGGGTGCGGCGGCGCTCCGGCTGCGGCGAACAGCCCGCGCGCTCAGCCCTGTTGACGAAGCAGCCAGGCCCGGGCCTCCTCGCGCTCCGCCCGCACCGCCCCCATGGACCACTCTTCCCTCGGGTCCCACACCCGGTTCGCCGCCGCTTCGAGCCTGCCGCGCACGGGCTCCGTCTTCCCGGGGTCGGACACCGCGTGGAAGGCGATACCGCTCTGCTCGGTCGTACCGAGCACGGTCACCGAGCCGTCGAGGGCGAGCATCGCGAACCCCGGCAGGCCGGGCCCGAAGCCGAGCAGGCGCTGGGGGTGGCCGAGTTCGTGCGTTCCGACGGTGACCGAGCAGCCGGCGCCCATCAGGTCCCAGCGCTCCAGCAGGCGCACGCGGCGCCACTGCTCGCGCCGGTGCCGGGACGCGGCCCGCGCGCTGAAGCGGTGGACGGGCAGGGCGAGCAGGAACTCGCGGTCGGCGCCGAACAGGCCGCAGGAGAGGGCCAGTTCGTACCAGCCCTGGTTGGCCCGCGCGACGAGGTCCGGTTCGTCGCTCTCGAAGCAGACCAGGCCCAGGTCTTGCGGCCCGGGGTCGCGGTGGAGCGCGAAACCCACCACGGACACCGGCAGGACCGGCTGCGGCACCCCGCCCTCCAGCACCTCCAGGCCCGCCCGCCGCAGCGGCGCGTCGACCGTGCGCCGCATCTCCTGCCTGCCCAACTACCGCTCCCACCCCGTCGTACGGCCTCCGGCCGAGGATAGGGCCCCGCGCTCACCAGCCGCCCGTGCCCGCGCACGCGTCCGCGAAGGCGGCGGCGTCGGTCTCGGCGCCGAAGTGGTGGATCACGTGCTCGCGGACGTGGTCCTGCTGGGCACGGGTGAAGGCCGCGCAGGCGTCGTGGACGACGTGCGCGGTGTACCCGCGGTCGTGGGCCTCGCGCAGGGTGGACTCGACGCACACGTGGGTGGCGAACCCGGCCAGGTACAGGTCGGTGACGCCGAGCCGGCGCAGGATCAGGTCGAGATCGGAGAAGCCGGCGAAGGCGCTGGCCCCGGCACGGCCGCGCACGACCGGCTCGCCGGGCCCGGGGCGGAAACCTTCGGCGAACCCGGTGCCCGCACCGCCCTCGATCCAGGTGCCCGCCGCCGGGATCGCCGCGCGCAGCCCCAGGCGGGCCGGGGTCCAGCCCGCCAGCTCCGGCGCGCCGGGCGTGAGGACGAGCGGGACGTGCACGACGGGGACACCGTGCGCACGGGCGGCGGCCAGGGCGGTGGCCGCACCGCGCACGGCGGTGTCGAGCAGGTCGCGGTCCGCCACGAGGCGGTGGAGAGCGCCGTGTTCGGGGTCGAGCCACTCGCGCTGGAACTCGATCAGGACGAGGGCGGCGTGCGGGCGCGCGGGCATGACGGTCACGGTCGGCTCCTTGCCGGAAGAAACTCCAACTGACGAGTTGGAGACTAGCGCGAAAGGGCCGCACCTCCAACCGGCCAGTTGGAAATGCGGCCCGCCGACCACCCCCGAAGGCGACGACACCCGAGGGCGAGAACCCCCGAGGGTGACAGCGCCCGAGGGCGAGAACCCCCGAGGGCAGGGAGACCCGGAGGTCAGCGCACGAGCCTGCGCACCAGGTCGACGACGGCGGCGCGACGGGCCGCCGGATCCTCCTGCGCCGTCCCGCCGAGGATCATCCGGGCCAGCTGCGGCGCCGCGAACTGCCAGCCGGCCAGCGCCACGACGGCGTACAGCAGGTCCTCGGGGCGGGGCTGCGCCCCGGACCCGCCGGCGCCGCCGAGCGCGGCGACCTTCTGCGCGTAGTACGCGGCCCGCCGCTCCTGCCCCGCGACCTCCGCGCCGGGCTCGCCGCACAGGGCCTCCCACTGCAGCAGGCGCAGCAGGTGCGGGTGGGCGAGGTGGTAGTCGAAGACGCGGCCCGCGTACTCGGGGAGGTCGACCGGGTGTCCGTCGTCCTCCGCCATCGGCACGGCGGCGGCGAGCTGCTCCAGTTCGCGCTGGACCGCGGCGTCGAAGAGCTGCCGCTTGCCGCCGAAGTAGGGGTAGATGCGCTCCTTGTTGACGCCGGCCGCGGCGGCGATGCGGTCGATGCGCGCGCCCTCGGGGCCGTGTGCGGCGAACTCGTCCACGGCGGCGTCGAGCAGCAGCCTCTTGGTCTTCGCGGTGTCCCATCCCATGGGGCCAGCATACGAAGCGTCCAACCGGCCGGTTGGACGCACGGTCCGCCGGCCGCCCACCGTCCCCGGCCCCCGAAGGGCGCCCGCCGCCCGCCGTCAGCCGCCCGCCGTCAGCCGTCAGCCGTCCGAGCGCCGCGTGCGGTGGGCGGCCACGCGCACCCGGGTCGCGCAGCGCGGGCTGCAGAAGCGGCGGGGGGTGCGGCGGCCGGTGTCGATGAAGTAGCGGCCGCAGCCGTCGGCGGCGCAGCGGCCCCAGGCGCAGCGGCCGCGTTCGGTGAGCCACAGGCCGAGGGCGAGGGCGCCGGTGGACAGCAGCCAGTGGGTGGGGCCGGCGTCGGGGGGTGCCTGGGTGTGCAGGGCCCAGGGGCGGCCGGGCAGGCGCACGAGGCGGGGGCGGGGCGGGTGGCGGTCGAGGAGGGCGTTGATGGCGTCGGCGGCGGCGTCCTGGTCGTCGAGGTCGAGGATGCGGGTCAGGTGGGCGGTGGCGGTGCGCAGGCCGCGGGCGTCGGCGTCGGCGTCGGCGTCGGTGCGGATGAGCTCGGGGCCGGCGTGGCGGGCGAGCAGGGCCCGGAGGTCGGCGGCGGGCAGGTCGGGGTCGTCGCGGACGGCGTTGGCGAGGTCGGTGAGGAAGTACAGGCCGCGGGGGCGGTCGTCCCGGGGGTCACCGGGGGCCTCGGGGTTATTCGCTTGATCGTTCTCCACGTCACGATGGTAACGTCAAAACAACAGGTTAAGCGTTACGAAAGATGGAGGGCCCCGCATGCGCATCCCCGAGACGACGCCCGTCCTGGTGGTCGGCGGGGGCCCGGTCGGGCTGGCCCTGTCGCTGCTGCTGTCCGGGTACGGCGTGGAGCACCTGCTCGTCGAGGCCCACCCGGGCACCTCGCTGCACCCCAAGGCCCGTGGCGTGTCGGCCCGTTCGATGGAGGTCCTGCGGCGTCTGGGTCTGGAGGAGGAGGTGCGCCGGGCCGGGCTGCCGTCCTCGCACGTGTACTTCTACCGCGGCCGCGACCTCGTCGACCCGGACTTCGTGCGCACCGGCCTCGCCCCCGCCGCCGGCGAGGGCGCCGAGCGCACCCCCTCCCCCGGGCTGCTGTGCCCGCAGGACGTGCTGGAGGCGATCCTGGCCCGCCGCGCCCGCCAACTCGCCCCCGGCTCCGTCCACTTCGCCACCCGCCTGGTGTCGTTCACCCAGGACGGCGACGGCGTGGACGCACTCCTGGAGGACCGCGACAGCGGGGAACGCCGCACCGTGCGGGCGCAGTGGCTGATCGGCTGCGACGGCGCCTCCAGCCCGGTGCGCACCGGGGCCGGGATCGCCATGGAGGGGCTCACGGGCCTGGGCCACTTCCTGAGCGTGCGCTTCGAGGCGCCGCTGGGGCCGGTGGTCGCCGACCGGGCCAGCGCCTCCTACTTCCTCACCGCCCCCGGCCGCGGCGGCTTCCTGGCCGTCGACAACGACCGGCAGTGGATCTACCAGCACCCGTACGACCCCGCCGAGGACGACGTTGCCGCCCTGCGCGCGGACCACCACCGCCTGGCCCGACTGGTGCGCGACGCGGCCGGGTTGGCGGACCTGCCGGTCACCGTCCGCGACACCACGACCTGGCGCTGCGACGCCCGCACCGCCACCGCCTACCGCCGCTCGCGCGTCCTGCTGGCGGGCGACGCCGCCCACGTGATGCCGCCCACCGGCGGGCACGGCATGAACACCGGCATCGGCGACGCGGACAACCTCGCCTGGAAGCTCGCCGCCGTCCTGGACGGCACGGCCGGCCGGGCGCTGCTGGACACCTACCAGGACGAGCGCCGCCCCGTCGCCCTCGCCGTCACCGAGCTGTCGCTCGCCAACTCCCGCGCCCGCACCAGCTACCGCATCGACGACGAACTGCTCCTCACCGCCGCCTACCGCTCCACCGCCGTCGCCGGGAGCCGGACGCGCCCGCCCGTGGACCCCGAGCGCGCCCACCCCGACGGCGGCCCCGGCGCCCGCCTGCCCCACCGCCCCCTGCCCGACGGCCGCTCCACCCTCGACCTCGTCGGCCCCGGCTTCACCCTCCTCACCCCGCACCCGGACGGCGCCCGCCGGCGCCAGGCCGCGGCCGCCACCGCCGCCGGCCTGCCCGTCACCGTCCGCACCGCACCCCTCGACCACACCGTCCTCGTGCGCCCCGACGGCCACATCGCCTGGCAGGCACCGAGGACCCCCGCCGACGACACCCACCTGCTCACCGTCCTGCGCGCAATCCTGTCGGCACCGCGGGCTTGAACCTCACCCGACGTCAGGAGGCATCGTTACGCCATGACCTCCGAACAGACGTGGAAGGTCGGCCCACTCGCCGAAGCGAGCGGGCTGACCGTGCGCACCCTGCACCACTGGGACCACATCGGCCTCCTCAGCCCCTCCCGCCGCACCCCCTCCGGACACCGCGAGTACACCGAACAGGACGTGGTGCGCCTCTACCTCGTCCTGGCGCTGCGCCGCCTCGGCCTCGGCCTGGAGACCATCGCCACCTGCCTGGACGCCGGCATCGACCCGCTGCGCCTGGTCGGCGAACACCTCGTCGGCATCGACGCCGCCCTCGCCTCCCTGACCGCGCTGCGCGAGCGCCTGGCCCACATCCACGGCGAACTCGCCGCCGAACGCACCCCCGACACCGCCGCCCTCATCCGCGTCCTGCAGGCCATGCGCGGCGTCGGCACCCCCGGCACCGAACCCGCGCTGCGCCGCCACCTCGACGACGACCAGATCGACGCCCTGCGCGACCACGCCGCCGCGCTCGGCCCCGCCGCCCACTACTACCTCGACATCGAGTGGCCCCAGCTCTACCGGCGCGCCGAGGCCCTGCGCCGGGCCGGCGCCGACCCGGCCGGCCAGGAGGTCCAGCGCGTCGTGCGGCGCATCGACGAACTGGGCGCCCTGTTCTCCGGCGGCGACCGCGCCCTGTCCGGCGCCGTGCGCGGCGCCTGGCGCGAGGACCCGGCCGCCGTCTCCGGCCAGAGCGACGCCCCCGCCGACCAGTGGCGCGACCTCGCCGACTTCCTCGACCTCGCCCGCCGGGGTGACGCATGAGCGCCATGCCCAGGCGCGTGCGGGTGCGCGTCGCCGTGATCTCCGTGCTGCCGGTGCTGTTCCCGGCACTGCTGCTCCTGACCATCCTGGCGATGGCCCACGTGGTGCCCTGGCCGGTGGTCCCCGCGGTGGCGCTGGCCCTGGTCGTCCAGGCCCTGGTCACCTACATACGCCTGGGCCGCTCCGACGGGCCCGGGAACTGACCCCGGGCGGGACGGCCGCCCGCCCCGGCCACAGGGGAGCCGGGGACCCGACCATCCCGCCCGGGCATCAGAACCGGGCGTCAGCCCTGCGCCGTCCACTCCGGCAGCGCCTCGCGCCGCTGGAGCCACAGCGGGTCGGCGCCGGAGAGGCCGGTGCGGGCGGCGACCGTGCCGGCGGTGATGGCGCAGGTCGTGTCGACGTCGCCGAGACCCTCGGCCGTGCTCCACAGGGCGTCGGTGAGGCTGTCGAGGTTCATGGCGGCCGACCACAGGGCGAAGGGGACGGTGTCGGCGGCGCTGACGCGCTGCCCGTTGCCGAGCAGGTCGGCGGCGCGCCACGGCCGGGCGTCGGGGCGCACCGCGCAGGCCAGGGCCAGGGTGTTGCGGACCTCGCCCGCGGGGGTGTGCCGCAGGACCTGCTTGAGGAACTCCTCGCCGTCCGGGGCCGGGCCGCCGCGCGAGGCGGCGGCCAGCGAGGCGGCGACGGCCACCGCGACCGCCCCGGCCACGCCCTCGGGGTGGGCGTGGGTGACCTCGGCCGACAGCGCCGCCTGCCGGGCGGCCTCCTCGGCGTCGCCGGCGAACCACGCGCCCAGCGGCGCGACCCGCATCGCGGCGCCGTTGCCGAAGCTGCCCTGGCCGTCGAAGAGTTCGCGCGTGCGGGTGCGCCAGGAGGACGGGTCGCCGGCGAGGGCGGGCAGCAGGCGGTGCATGCCGGCGCCGTAGCCGCGGTAGGCGTCGGCGAGGTAGGTGGCGCCGAAGGCGGCGGCGAGGGCGTCCTGGTCGACGGTGCCGTGCACGGTCAGGACCCGGTGGACGGACAGGGCCATCGCGGTGTCGTCCGTCCAGTGCCAGGGCGACTCCTCGGGCGTGCGGCGCGCGCGGATGTCCCGGTAGGCCTCGGGGGCGGTGCGGAACAGCGGGAACCAGCGCTCCCCGAACGCATCCCCGAGGGCGAGCCCCTCCAGCGCGTCACGGGCGGCCACGGGCACGGGCGGACGAGTCGTCATGTCCCCATCCTCCCTTGGCCCGGCGAATCCGGTGGCACCTCAGGCCGCCGGGGGGCGAGACTGCCGCGATGACCGCCCCCTCCCCCGCCCCCGACCCGCGCTCGTGGGGCGTCGCCCCGGACTACGCGGGCATACAGGCCCTGATCTGCGACCTGGTGGTGCCCGACGGCGCGCCGATGCACGTCGCGAGCGCGCTGGAGACCGCCCGCGAGCTGATCCGGCACTCCTACCACCGCTACGAGTTCGCCACCGTCGCCGTCACGCACGGCCTGCTCGCCCTGGACCACGTCCTCGCCGAACACCCGGGGGCCGACGAGCCGTTGCGGGTCCGGGTCCAACGGGCCGTCGCCGCGGAGCTTTTGCCCGCCCCGCTCGCCGCCGAACTCCGGTGCGCCGTACGGCTGCGCGAGCAACTCGCGCAGGGCGCCGTGACAAGCGGCGCCATCGGCCCCGAGCGGGCCGTCGCCCTGGTGCGCGCCGTCTTCGACGCCGTCCGCCTGCTCCAGCGCCCCGCACCGCCGCCGCCCGTGCAGCGGCTCGACCGGCTGTGGGAGGCGCACCTGGAGACGCCGTTTCCCGAGAGCTTCCGCGGCGTGGACGTCGACGGCGTGGACCTGGTCCTCCTCGACGCGAACGTCGCCGGGCTCGTCCTTCGGGAGCTGAACGGCGGCCTCGACGGCGACGGCACCGCCGTGCTGTGGGCGTGCATCGCCGACCTCGACGCGATCGTGCCCCGGCTCAACGAGGAGTACTGCGCCGCCTATTACCGGCGGCTGCGCACGGTGGCCGCCCTCGCCGCGGGCCGTCATCTGCCCGCCGCCACCTGACCTACCGGGTGACGGGCGGGCTCATGCGGACCTCCTGGCCGCAGACGGTGGCCTCGGCCGGCCTGCCGCTGCGGTCCGTCACCGGGACCCGGACGGCGGTCGCCTCGCCCGGGGCGGCAACCGTGGCGGTGGCGGTGGTGACCTGCGGGGTGCAGGCGCCGCCGGGGCCCTTGCCGTCGGGCCCGGGCCAGCGCAGCGCGAACACCGCCTTCCCGCCCGCGCCGAGCGTCACCGCGGCCGGGCCGCCCTCGCCGCTCCCCCGGGCCTGCGGGCCCTTGCCCCGGTGGAACTCCAGCTTCGGGTAGCCGGCCAGGGTGCAGGGCCGGGTGCCGGAGTTGACGGCGGCGAGCTCGGCGTCGGCCGGATCCGGCGCGGTCGCGCCCTCGGCGGTGAGCAGGGTGAGCGTCCACGTCAGGTCCGCGGCACGGCAGTTCGCCGTCCCGGCGGCGGACACGGCGGCCGTCGTGCCGGCGCCGCAGGACGTCAGCAGCGCGGACACGGCCACCATCGGCAGCAAGCGCGGGCGCATCGGATCCCCCGGATCGTCGGGACGGGCGACGGGCCGTCACCGCCCGACCGTCGTCGGGGACGAAGACACCGCACGGGGCCCACCGGTTGCCCCCGTCCCCGGCACAGCCGACGGGATGTGAGCTGCGCCACATTCGCCCTATGCCGTGCAGCAGAAGACGCCCCGGCGCAGTCATGACGCAATGCCAGGACAACGGCCAACGGCCAACGGCCAACGGAGAACGGGGGCGACGGGTGAGGCTGCGCAGGGCCGCTCCCGGGATCGGCTTCGCCGCTTTCGTGGAGCAGCGGTCGGGGGCGCTGTTCCGCACGGCGTACGTGCTGACGGGCGACGCGCACGCGGCGGAGGACCTGGTGCAGGAGACGCTGGAGCGGGCGTGCCGGCACTGGCGGAAGGTGGCCGCCTCGGACGCGCCGGAGGCGTACGTGCGGCGGATCCTGGTCAACCTGGCCAACGACCGCCACCGGCGCCTGAACCGCCCGGGCCAGCGCACCGCGCCGCTGGCGCCGTCCGGGTACGGGGAGCCGGCCGATCCGCGCGACGCCTACCGGTCGGTGGAGCTGCGCGAGGAGCTCGTCGCGGCGCTGCACACGCTGCCGATGGGGATGCGCACGGTGGTGGTCCTGTACTACCTGCACGACCTGGGCGACCGGGAGATCGCGCAGGCGCTGGACATCTCGCCGGGTTCGGTGCGCTCCCAGCTCTCGCGCGGGCTGGCCCGGCTGCGCGAGGTCCTGCCCCGCCAGGAGGACCCGCCCCTCTCCTCGCAGCCCGTTGCCTCGACTTCGCGTGAAGGTGCCCCATGACCCGACTGCCGCCCCCCGATCCCGAGTTCGAGACGGAGCTGCTCGCCGCCATGACCGATTTCGCCGACCGCGTGCCCGTCCCCGCCGTCGACGCCGCCGCCATCGTGCGGCGCACCGCGCGCCGGCGCACCGCCGTGGGCGGGGCGGTGGCCGTCGCGGTGGCGGCCGGTGTCGTGGCGGGCGGGCTGCTGCTCGCCTCCCCGTCTGCGCCGGGCGCCGGGGGGCGCCCGGCGGCTCAGGCCCCGGCCGCCTCCCCCGCCACATCGCCCACGCCCACGCCCTCGTCCCCGCCCGCGACCGCTCCGGCGGCACCGAGGCCGCTGTTTCCGGGCCCCTACCTTCCGGGCCCCTACCTTCCGGGCCCCGCCGCCCCGTCCGACGGCATCCCCTATCTCGTCTCGCCGCTCGCCAGGCCGCCCGAGTCCATGCCCACCAGGCAGGGCCCGCCGGTGACGGTCCCCTCCCTCGCAGGCTTCACCCGGGAGGCGGCCATGGAGGTGCTGCGGGAGGCCGACCTGCCCGGGGAGGTCCAGGAGGTGGCGGACGCGAGCGTGCCCGCCGGGAGGGTCGTGTCCACCGGGCCGTCCGCCGGCGCCGCGCTCCCGGCCGGCTCGACGGTGCGCCTGCTCGTCTCCACGGGCCCGCCGGCGGGCTGACCGGGGCCGACCCGCGAGCCCGCCGGGGGGCCGACCTGCGCCGCAGCCCCCGCCCTGCGGGTGCGGGCGGGGGCGATCTAGGGTGCTGGCATGATCTCCTCCCCGATATCCGGCCCCCGCCACGCCCTGCAGACGCTGCTGGAGGGCAACGCCCGGTTCGTCGCCGGCTCCCCCGAGCACCCCAACCAGGACGCCGGGCGCCGGGCCGCGCTCGCCCCGGCGCAGCGCCCGTTCGCGGTGCTGTTCGGCTGCTCGGACTCCCGCCTGGCGGCCGAGATCATCTTCGACCAGGGTCTGGGCGACCTGTTCGTGGTGCGCACGGCGGGGCACGTGGCGGGTCCCGAGGTGCTGGGCAGCATCGAGTACGGGGTGAGCGTGCTGGACTGCCCGCTGGTGATCGTGCTGGGCCACGACTCGTGCGGCGCGGTGGCGGCGGCCCTGGACGCGGTGGACGAGGGCCGGCTGCCGGGCGGTTTCGTGCGCGACGTGGTGGAGCGGGTGACGTCGAGCGTGGTGTCGGCCAGGGCGGCGGGCATCGAGGACCCGGACGCGATCGTCGACGAGCACATCCGTCAGAGCGTGGACCTGCTGCTGGAGCGCTCGCAGGTGCTGGCGGCGAAGGTCGCCGAGGGCAGCGTGGGCGTGGTGGGCCTGTCCTACCGCCTGACCGACGGCCAGGCCCGCATGGTCGCCACCCACGGCGACATCCTCTAGAAGGCTGATGAAGATCTTGGGTTCTGGCCCCACCGCGCAAGCGGTGGGGCCAGACTCGTTTCTGTGGCGATGGGGGAATGGGCCGGGGAGACGGTCGGGCCGGACGTGTGGGAGACGTGCCGGGAGCTGATCCCGGCGGGGAGCGTGTTCGCGT